>CAYWNX010000163.1:0-6394 GCA_964459735.1 uncultured Dechloromonas sp.
AAGCCCTGGCCTTCGTCGCAGCCCATCGATTGCAGCAGGTCGGCCTGTTCCGGGCGCTCGATACCTTCAGCAGTGATCGACATATGCATGGCCCGGCTCAGGGCAACGATGGCCTCGACGACCGCCCGCTGATTTTCGCTCGCCGGCAGGTCGATGATGAATGAGCGGTCAATCTTGATACGCTTGATTGGCAGATCGCGCAGAACGCTGAGCGATGAATAGCCGGTGCCGAAGTCGTCGATGCTGATGGCGACGCCGAGTTCCTCCAGTGTTTTGAGGATGAGCAGGCTTCGTTCGGTTGCCTACAGTGTGCTTTCAGTAATTTCCAGTTCCAGTGCGGCGGCCGGAAAGCCGGTTTCCTTGAGCACTGATTTGACGATGGCGACAAAGTCGGCGCTGAGGAATTGTCGTGCCGAGACATTGACCGCCAGATGAAAATTCTCGCCCGTAGACTTCGCCAGGACAAAATCCAGCATCTCACGGCAGGCGCGGTGCAACACCCAGCGTCCGAGGTCTTCGATCAGGTCGCTTTCTTCGGCGATGGCGATGAAGCCGCCCGGTAAAACCAGGCCGCGCTCGGGATGCTGCCAGCGCACCAGAGCCTCGACGCCGACGATCCGGCGGTCGGCGAGATCAACACGCGGTTGGTAATAGACGAGCAGATTGTCCGTCGCGATGGCGCGACGCAGGCCCTGCTCGACATCCATCCGCTCGGCAGCCCACGCTGACATATTCTCGGCGTAGAAGTGGTAGCGATTGCGTCCTTCTGCCTTGGCGGTGTACATGGCCATGTCGGCAGCCCGCATCAACTGCTGGGTGTCGGCACCATTGTCGGGAAAGACGGCGATCCCAAGACTGCCGGAGATTGAAATCGACTGGCCAGCCACCAGAATGGGCAGGCGTAGTTGCTCAAGAATTTTCTGCGCCAGCTGCGCCGCGTAATCGGGATTGGCACTGCCGGCGAGGATGACGAACTCATCGCCACCGAGGCGGGCGACGGTATCGCTGCTGCGCAAGACATTTTTCAGGCGCTCGCCGACGTGACGCAGCAATTGATCCCCCACGGCATGCCCGAGCGTGTCATTAATCAACTTGAAACCGTCGAGGTCAAGGAAGAGCAGCAGGCAGCGTTGTTCGTTGCGCGCAGCCAGCTCGATGGCGTTCTCCAGCCGATCATTGAACAGCAGGCGGTTGGGCAGGCCGGTCAGGGGATCGTGGTGCGCCAGATGTTCCAGTTGTTGCTGGGCATCGTAAATGGCGGTGACGTCGGAAAAGGCGATGACGAAATGTGTGATCTGACCAGCCAGGTTGCGAACCGTGCTGATGCTCTGCCAGGCCGGAAATGCCTGGCCATTCTTGCGCTGGCAGTTCACTTCGCCATGCCAGAAACCCGGTGCCTCGGCGGTCAGACAGGCGGCATAGCGTTCCGGGCCCGGGCTGACGTACAGCAGAACCTCCGGGTCGAGACCGATAACTTCGTCTTCGGTATACCCGGTAATTCGTGAAAATGCGGTGTTGACCGCAACAGCCAGGTGCTCGGCATCGGTAATCACGATGGCTTCTGCCGTCGCATGGAAAACGACGCTGGACTGCCTGAGCTGTTCGTCGTCCTTGTGCCGTTGCGTGACGTCCCGCAGGATGCCGACGACCCGATGGACGCTCCCGGCACTGCCATAGGCCTTGGCATGGGCCTCCATATGGCGCTGCGGAGAATGGTTGCCGACCGTCCGGAATTCGACTTGCACGGCTTCGGCGCTGAGCAGCGTGGGATTGAGCGCCGCCTGGACGCGTTCCCGATCCGCTGCGTCGACGCGGGCGATAAAGCTGTCCCACGGCTCGTCGAGCGGTAGCAGTTGATTGCCGAAAAGCTTGCCGAGGTGGACATCACCTTGCAACCGGTTTGAGTCCGGACTCCATTCCAGTACGCCGAGCGAACCCGCATTGAGGGCGAGTTGCAGGCGTTCTTCGCTTTGCACGACGGCCACTTCGTCTTCACGGCGGGCCATGGCCATCTGGATGGTGGCATGCAACTCGCGCCCTTCGCACGGTTTGATCAGGTAGCCGAAGGGGCGACTGTCGAGCGCGCGGCGCAGGGTGTCATCCTCGGCATAGGCGGTCAGAAAGATAACGGGAACCTGGTGCTTGGCGCGAATCTGCTTGGCGGCCTCGATGCCGTCCATATGTCCTTCAAGGTGGATGTCCATCAACACCAGGTCGGGCTTTTCGGCGGCGATCCGGCTGATCGCCTGCTCGCCACTGGCAACGACCGCACCAACGTGGTAGCCGAAGCCTTGCAACTGCCGTTTCAGGTCGAAGGCAACGATACGTTCATCTTCGACCAGCATCAGATTGATCGGTAATCTCGCACTCATGACGCTTCCTTTTCAACAAGACGATTCGGAAAACAGACGCAGAACTGCGTTCCATTCCCCCGCCTGATCTCCAGCGAGCCCTGCAGTTGCTCGACCAGCAGTGGCACCAGCTGCAGACCCAGCGAAACGTGCGACGCCAAGTCCGTTTCAGGTGGCAAACCGATGCCGTCGTCGGCAACACTGAAGCGAATCAGACCATCGCCACCCTCACTTAATTCGATAAGAATTTCACCACAACGTTCTCCGGGAAACGCGTGCTTGAAGGAATTCGTCACCAGTTCATTGAGCAGCAAGCCGCAAGGTATGGTTCGTTCCAGGTCGAGCTGGACGCTGTTGGGCGGCAGTGCCAGACGCAGCGAAATCCGGTCGCCGGTGCCGCGATAGGTGGCGCGGATCGAATGCATCAGACGCTCCAGGTAGTCGCCCAGGTCCAGGCGCGAAAAATCCTTGCGCTCGTAGAGCAACTGGTGAGTCAGTGCCATGGCCTTCACCCGCCCGCAACTCTCGGCCAGCATGGCCCGCAGGCGGGGATCGGCGGCGTGGTCGGCCTGCAGGTTGAGCAGGCTGGTAATCACTTGCAGATTGTTTTTGACGCGGTGGTGGACTTCGTTGAGCAAGACGGTCTTTTCCAGCAGCGCATCTTCAAGTCGTTGCTGGGCGCGCTGGCGTTCGGTAATGTCGATGATCGAAGCCAGTACCATGACCCCGGCCTCGGTATCGATCGGATTGAGCCCGATCTCGACCGGGAACTCGCTGCCGTCGGCACGGCAACCGGCGAGATCGCGCCCGACACCCATCGGTCGCGGCCGCGAATCGCCGAAAAAGCCGGCACGGTAGGCCACGTGATGGTGGCGGAAACGTTCCGGCACAAGCATTTCGACCGATTGCCCGATCAAGGCTGCGCGGTCGTAGCTGAACATCCGCTCGGTCTGCGCGTTGACCAGCACCATGATCCCGTCGCGGTCGATCATGACCATCGCGCTCGGCGCCCACTCGACGACGCGGCGAAAGGAATCCTCACCGAGCTGCGGTCCGGCAGGTGCCTTCGATAACACCGGACAGGAAGGCGTGCCGTCGACTGGCTGTGCGGCGTTGTCGTCGGGTGAAAAAGCATCCATGGAAGGCTCCGGCAATAGTCCGATCACTTCAGAGTACAGGGTTTTTCATCGTGCGATTTCCTGGAATCGCTGATCAATAGCTGCTGCTCTTTGGCTTGTCGGCAGTTTTCGGGGGCAGCAACTGCGCCCGCAGCTCACCATCGGGATACTTGGCGGTATGGACATGGACGTAAAGGTTGCCGGCCATGTAACTCCCGTACTGCGCATCGCTCAGCTTGGTGTTGGGTGGGACGGCGTAACTGTCATCGGCAGTTTTTCCCAGGGTGATAATCGGCGGACCATTCTTGCCGACGGCAGCTTCATGAATATGCGCCATCGTCGGCTTCAGATCAAATACCTTGATGCTGCCGATGACCATGTGGTCAGGCGTTATGGTGAATTGCCCCGTTCCGGTTGCTGTAGTAACGACCGGCGGCACCACGGTACTGCCGGTCAGGGTAACTTCTATCGGGTGCTGGGCGTAGAGGTTGGCCGAGGCCAGAAGCAACATTGCCAGTGGGGCGGCCCGACTGAACAGGCGGCTGGGGGATGTTGATTGACTGATCATGATTGACTCCTTGAAAGACGGTTGGGGGAGTGGGTGCCGTCGCTTGGGCAAGCGCTGCACCCTTTTGGCGGGATGTCTGCCGGCATTGTCTGGTCAGGGCCGCTCGCTTGATGACGAAAGTTTTTGAACAGGTACAAGCAGCGAAACGCGACAGACAGATGTGCAATATGAACCGGGCACAGTTGCCACTCCGTTCGGTAACCTACACAAGGCGGTTGATTTCCTGTGTGTGAAGCCGCACCGACTCCTTGCTCCGGTGTCAAATACACATAAATTCGACACTGCTGGTCAATATTTGATTCCCGGCGCTAACGATGATTGATCACCGATATTTGGAAAGGCCATGGCGGAATATCACTTGCTGACGATCTGGCGTATCGCGGCGCCGCTGGAAGCGGTGTACCCGGCCATCCAGGATTCCCTGCGCTGGCCGGACTGGTGGCCGGGTGTGCAGAAAGTCGAACAACTGCAGGCCGGTGCGGCCAGTGGCATCGACAGCATCTGGCGTTATTACTGGCAGGGGGATTTGCCCTATCAGGTGGTCTTCGATGTACGCGCGACGCGCATTGAACCTTTGGTGGCAATCGAGGGGAGGGCGAGAGGCGATCTTGAAGGTGTGGGCCGCTGGTATTTTTCCGGCGAGGGTTCGGTCAGCGTTGTGCGCTACGAGTGGCAGGTGCGTAGTACCCGGTGGTGGATGAACCTGACCGCTCCGGTTGCCCGCCCGTTATTTGTCCGTAACCATAGCCGGCTCATGGCGCAGGGTGCGGCAGGCCTCGCCAATTTGCTCGGGGCACCGCTGCTTGGTCAGGAAAATATCGATTTGATGGCCGAAAGCGCTCCGCCGAAGTCCGCTCTCGGGGCTCTGCGCCGGGGGAGATAGGCGGGCATTCTTGTAACGATGACGACAAGGAGGTTTGAAAATGAGCGAGATAAAAATTCTGGGTGTCGTGGGCAGTCTGCGTAAAGACTCCTATAACGCTTTTGCCCTCAAGGCAGCGCAGGAACTGATGCCGGATGGCGCGCGGCTGGAGTTGATCGAGCTGCATGGCATTCCGGTTTTCAATCAGGACGATGAAATGGCGCCGCCTCCAGCCGTGGTGGAGTTCAAGCGACGGATTCTGGCGGCGGATGGCATCCTGTTTGCCACACCGGAGTACAACTATTCGCTGCCCGGCGGTCTGAAGAACGCCATCGACTGGGCTTCGCGGCCCTATGGCGACAATGCCTGGCGAGGCAAGCCGGCAGCGGTGATGGGGGCTTCCATCGGCAACCTGGGTACGGCACGGGCCCAATACCATCTGCGGCAAATTCTCGTTACGCTGGACATGCCGGTGGTGAATCAACCGGAAGTGATGATCGCCAGTGCCGCCCAGCGCTTTGACCAGGATGGCCGACTGAACGATGAGCCGACCCGGAAGATCATCCAGAAGCTGCTGCTGGCCTTGGTTCAGCTGGTAAATGGCAGTCTCTGCGGCAAGAAGGCTTGAAGCCGGCCTTGGGCAAGGGGTTAACTGTTGAGCAAGGCGATGTTTGCCGCGACCCACCCCTTGCGCCGTGGGAAGCCGCTTTGGGTGCAAGGCTGAAAGTGCCGGCGCCGAGGGATACGGTCGACCTCAAAATTCCACAAAATTTATTGCTGGCGGCAAGTCTGAGATCGAACAGCTGACTTGGGCTGGGCGTCTTCAGCCTTGGCGTGTGCCGAAATTGTTGGACAGGTGTTGTTGAGCGATGACCGGGTTCTGTTTCAACCCACGCTTTAAATCACGGCCGGTTGATTGAGCATTGGCATGTTGAGTGGCCGATGCGGGATCAATGAACGTTCCACGAAAAGGCTCGAACCGAGCCGAGCATCAGATTGCGCCCGATAGCGAAGATGGATCGAACAGCATCCAGCCAATCAGCGCTAGCGCAATCGGCCTTGTTTTTTGTCCGGCCGACGGAATGAGCCGGCGTCAGGTCATGCAAGGCGCCAAACCAGCCTGAAAACAGCTCTTTTCGGAGGTTGCATCGATTGTTTTGCGGCGGGCTTTTGTTGTCGCGCTGGCCGTAGCTGAAATATCCGGCGTCGCCTTTGCTCTCGGTTGGCGCAAAAGCATAAGCCGGTGTCGCGGCGATGGCTGCGATCCACGCAAATAACAGCAAAAGCCAGGATTTCATTGCGGACTTCCCCAAACATTCGGCGGGCGGCGTAGAAACCGGATCAGCCAACGCCAATTTTACGATCCTGCAATCATTTTCCATGGGCGACAATTTTCAAGCTATACGCTCTCATCGGTAATCGGGAATACCGTTTTTTGATTACCGGAAACAATTGGACCGCTTGATTCCAGAGGGGGCGGCAGTGACTCAGGAGC
>CAYWNX010000164.1:0-6380 GCA_964459735.1 uncultured Dechloromonas sp.
GCACGTTCTCGGCTCTCCCGCCAGTATCGCAATTCCCGCCAGTGCTATCGATCCGTCCACCTTGCGCCCGCTGATCAAGTCCTTGCTGACACTATTGGCCGAAGACGACATGCGCAGCGTCGAACTGGCAGTGCAAGGCAGTGACCAACTCCAGGCCCTGCTGGGCAAGGATTACCATCCATTCACCCAGCTTCTGGCCAGCTTTGACTTCCCGGCCGCCCTTGAGCATCTTGAACGGGCCAGCGCCAAGCATCCGGAATTGCTTTGAGAAGCGGCCCGCCAGCCGCCTGACTAAAGCCTGATCAGAGCCTCGACCTGATTGCCACAGCCACGGTACTCGACGCGTTCGAAGCTGATCAGGCGCGACATTGCGATGCCGCGACCGTGGGTGTCAAAAGCCCGCTCCGGGCTCATTTCCAGATACGCCTGCCAGTTGAAACCGGCCCCCTGATCGCGAATCTGAAAGCTCAGCTCGCCATCGCTCCGCCGCACCAGCACCTCGGCACGACGCTCACTGAATTCAGCGGATTTCAATAGACGATCGATTTCACTTTCCAGGCTACCGTCTTCAAGCAGCACTGATTTCCGCTCGTAGCCGATGGCCAGGTTGCCATGTTCGATGGCATTGAGCATCAACTCGGAAAGCCCCAGCACGACGCGAGCCGGTTCCGGCGCGGCATTGGCCAGCAAGGTCGCCAGATCGCGGGCTTCCTGCGGCGTGCGGAAAACGAATCGCGCCTCGGCCAGACAGCCGAGGATAGTGCCTTGTCGTTTAACCTCCTCGGCCAGCGTCCGGTGACTGTGATAATCACGCGTCGCCGCCGCGACAATGGCGAGCAGGGTATCGGCTGAAAACGGTTTGGTCAGATAGTAGTAGGCCCCCGCCTTGATGCCATCGAGCACGTCGCTTTCGGCAGTCATGCCGGTCTGCATGATGACGGGAAGATGCATCATTTCAGGCCGCGTTTTCATCCGGCGCAACACTTCGATACCGTCCATGTCCGGCATCAGCCGGTCGAGCAGGATGGCGTCGAAACGTTCCGGTGCAGCCTCGATCAAGGCCCAGGCAGCCTCGCCGGAGTCAGCCTCAAGCACCCGATAACCTTCGATGGCAAGATTCTCTGCCATCATCTCGCGGCCAATCGGCTCGTCATCAACAACCAGAATACAGGTTTGGGTCAAAGCAGTTTCCTTGTTTGTTTGCCGGAAAGGGCTGGCAATCGCAGTGAGGCCGGACTATACACAAACGAAGGAAATTTGGCCGCGCTCGGACGATTGGGCGCAGTCGCTTCGTTTCAAGCCGCGACTGACGCCAGCCACGCCCGCGCCCCCAACCCGGCCGCCCGGCCACTGGCCAGGCAAGCGGTGAGCAGGTAACCGCCTGTCGGCGCCTCCCAGTCGAGCATTTCGCCGGCACAGAAAACGCCGGGCAAATTCTTCAGCATCAAAGCCGGGTCAAGCGCCTCAAAAACCACCCCGCCGGCCGTGCTGATCGCCTCATCCAGCGGCCGCGTAGCCGTCACCGGCAAGGGCAGCGCCTTGATCGCGGCAGCCAGATTACTTGCTGCGGTCAACCGCGCTGGCGGGCATAATTCCCTTAACAGACCGGCTTTGACACCGTCGATACCAACCCGGCGGCGCAGGTGATTGGCCAGCGAATCACGACCTTGCGGACGGGAAAGATCGGCCGTCAGGCGCTCCAGGCTCCGGCCCGGCGCCAGATCCAGCGTCAATGCTGCAGTGCTGGTATCAGCCAGGGTGTCGCGCAGCGGGGCTGATAGCGCATAGATCAAGCCGCCCTCGATGCCACTTGCCGTGATATTGAACTCGCCCTGCTGACGATGCCCGTCAATACTGGCGATGACCGACTTGACCGGCTGGCCGGCAAAGCGCTCACTGAAATGTGTACTCCAGGCAACGTCGAAACCACAATTGCTCGGTTTGAGCCGTGCCACCGGAACACCACGTTCAGCCAGCAGCGGCACCCAGGCGCCGTCCGAACCGAGCTTGGCCCAACTGCCGCCGCCCATCGCCAGAATCACCGCATCGGCTTCGACCAGCACTTCGCCGGCCGGGGTGGCGAAACGCAAGCGGCGATCATTTGCCCAACCCAGCCAGCGATGCCGGACATGGAAATGGACACCCTGCTGGCGCAAGCGATGCAGCCAGGCCCGCAGCAGCGGCGCGGCTTTCATCCCGGTGGGAAAAACCCGGCCGGAAGTGCCGACGAAGGTTTCGATACCCAGCCCGTGGATCCAGGCCCGCAACTGATCCGGGCCGAACGCGTCGAGCAAGGGCGACAGCTGGCTCTCCCGCGGGCCGTAGCGGGCCTTGAAGGCGTTCAACGCTTCACTGTGGGTGATATTCATGCCGCCTTTGCCGGCGATCAGGAACTTGCGACCGACGGAAGGCATGGCATCGAAAATAGCCACTTTTTGGCCGTTGACCGCAGCAATGCCAGCGTGGGGAGCGGAAAGCGTCGTCCCCTCAACGGCAGCAAGCGCTTCGGCCGCCATCAAGCCGGCCGGGCCGCCGCCGATAATGGCGACGCGGCGCATCAGATTCTGCTTACGCCGGCGCTCGGCCTGGCAATTTTTTCGGCCGAATCAGCGACCCCGACCGACACCTTGGCCAGCTCGACTTTTGCTTGGTCCGGCTCGGTTTCGACTGCGGCAAGCAAACCGGCCGGAATCTCTTCTTCATCGAGCGGCGTCACGGTTACGGCCACTTCCGGCTCGGTGCCGCCACCGCCAAGAATGATGCCGCGCAGCGGCGAAATATCGGAGAAATCGCGGCCGACCGCGACGGTGATGTGTTCGGTATTCGGCAGCAGATTGTTGGTCGGATCAAAATCGACCCAGTCATTGCCGCAATCCGGCGCGTAAACCGAGACCCAGGCATGTGAGGCATCGGCCCCGATCAGGCGCGGCTTGCCCGGTGGCGGCCGGGTCAGCAGGTAGCCGCTGACGTAGCGGGCCGAAAGGCCGAGGGCGCGCAGACAGCCAATCATCAAATGAGCGAAGTCCTGGCAAACGCCGCGTTTGTTTTCCAGCACCTCCAGAATCGGCGTCGACACGGTGGTCGCTTCGGGATCGAAGGTGAATTCCTTGAAAATCTTCGCCATCAAGGCCTGGGCCCCGAGCAGAATCGGCCGTCTGGGCGGAAAACAATCCGCAGCATAGGCTGCCAGTTCGTGCTTGATGCGAACGTGCGAACTTTCGAAAAGGAAGCGCGTCGCATCGATATCTTCCGGCCGCGGCTCCGTGGCGTCGTAAGCCAGGCGATCACGGACGCTTTCCCAGGACGGCGACAACTCGATATTTTTCGGCAGGTGCGGCGTCACGGCAATGGTCATCGCCGAACGCAGAAGCAGGTGCTCATGGGGGGCATGGAAGGCAATCCAGCTCACTGGGTTGCCAAAGGAATCCTGACCATCACGACGCCAGGTCGGCACCGGGTCGATGTCGATACGCTGTTCTTCGACTTGCTGCCAGTCCAGAATCCGCGGCGAAAGGTGGAGTTGCTGCTGCGACAGCGACACGGTACTGCCGTAGTCGTAGCGCGTTTCGTGCAGCACATGATAGCGAACCGGTTTTTCGGCCATGATCAGAGTGCCATCGTTTGTCGGCTGACATCGCCGACGTGCGTGAAATAGCGCATGCCCAACCAGCCCGAAAGCTTGATCGCAGCGACGTTCAGGCCGTCGAGCAAGCGCGCCATCTCCTCGCAGGAGGAGCATTCGTGACAGTCGCTGAAATGCAGATGTTCGAGTCGTTCGAGATCGAAGTGCAGCAAAGCGTCGAGCGCCTCGGCCAGCTCGCCCTCGTTGACATCGCCGAGTTCCCGCGCCATGCGTTCAAGATAACGGGCCAGCACGCTGGCCTGGAAAACCACGCCGTGCGGGTTGCTGTCGTCGAAAACCAGCAGATCGAGCACCGGCAGCAACTCCGGCGAGCGCGAATAGCGCGAACGATAGGTGATGATCGAATCGGTCAATTCAAGCAGGGATTCCAGGCAACCCGGCCCGCGCGCCGAGGCCATCCGCAGAAAATTGGCAATCGCCAGGGCGAGGAAGGAAAGGCGTTCCAGACGGCGGCCGATGACGAGGAAACGCCAGCCATCGTCACGCGTCATGTTGTCCATCGCGAAACCGGTCAGCGACGACGAAACGCCGAGCACGCGATCGAGGAAGGCAATCGCTTCGGTCAGGGTCGGGTGCATTTTCTGGGCCTGTTGCTGTTCGCGCTGCAGGCTGTTCAGCGAATGCCAGTGATCGAGCGACAGGCGCTCGCGAACATGCGTCGCCGACCACATCAAATGGCGGATATTGCCGGCCAGGCTACCCGGCTGGTTGGGGTCGTAAATTGCTTCGAGCAAGACGTGCTCGCTGCCTTCACGTATTTCGGTATCCTCTTCCGGCTTGGGCAGAATGCCGAGACGCAGCGCCAGTTCCAGCGAAGAGGCAACGACCGGAGTCTTTTCGCCACCGGACTCGACTACCCGGCTGAGGGCGACGCGCAACATGCGGGCGCTATTGTCGAAACGCTCGGAATAGCGACCGAGCCAGAACAGGTTTTCAACGACACGCGACGATAAATTGGCGCCGGAACGCACCAGATCGCGCACCCCCACCGAAGGCTTCAGTAAGGTGAATTCACTGACCGGCCCATCGGTCAGGACCCAGGCATCTTTCGAGGAACCACCGCGCTGCATGGAAATGATGCGGGCGTTGGCCCCGGTGGCGACGCGGGCCAGACCGCCCGGCATCACCGAATAGCCATCGGCTGAGGCGACGGCATAGGCACGCAGGCCAAGCGGGCGGGCCAGCAGGCGGCGCTCGTGCGAACGACTCCAGGTCGGCCCCTGGGAAAGATTGATCATTTCCTGGGCGACATAGGCATGCGGCCTGGCCTCAATCCGGCGCAGCATTTCCACCCGCTCCGCCCCCTTGAGTTCATAACCGAAAACCGGGTCGAGCCGCTGGGTCGGATAGGCCGGCTTGATGACCAGATCGTCGAAGTTTTCACGGACGTAATCGAGGGCCGGTTTCTCGCCGCACCACCAGGTGCCGACCGAGGGCATAGCCAGTTCCTCGCCAAGCAACTTGCGGCAAATCGCCGGCAAAAAGCCCATCAGCGCTCCGGAGGAAAGCAGGCCGCTACCCAGCGCATTGGCCACGACGACGCGACCGGCCCGGGCCACATTGAGCAGGCCGGGAATACCCAGCGCCGAATCGCCGCGCAACTCCAGCGGGTCGCAATAGTCATCGTCCTGCCGGCGCAGGACGACATGGACGCGCTTCAAGCCGCGCAGGGTTTTCAGGAAAAGCGTGTCGCCCCGCACCGTCAGATCCTGTCCCTCGACCAGCGGAAAACCGAGGTAACGGGCCAGGTAGGCGTGTTCGAAATAGGTTTCGTTATACGGCCCCGGCGTCAGCAGCACGATATGCGGCTGCTCCTTGCCGTCGACCGGCGCCAGTGCGGCCAGGCCATCCTGCTGGTCGCGAAAAAAATCGGCGAGATGCTGGACGTGCAGGTCGCGGAACATTTCCGGGAAGACGCGCGAAACGATCAGGCGATTTTCCAGCGCGTAGCCGGCCCCCGAGGGCGCCTGAGTCCGGTCGGCGATCACCCACCAGCGGCCATCCGGCGAGCGGGCCAAATCGACCGCGTACTGGTGCAACCAGATCCCGCCCGCCGGCTTGATGCCGCGGCAGGGCCACAGGTAGCCGTGCTGGCCATAGACCAGCGCCGGCGGCAGCAAGCCCTCGGCGAGCAGCTTCTGCTCACCGTAAAGATCGGCCAGGATAGCATTGAGCAGCGTCGCACGCTGGGTGACGGCCGCCGAGACCTTCGCCCATTCGTCGGGCGGAATGATCAGCGGCACCGGATCAAGAGCCCAAGGGCGATCCGATCCGTTGGGGTCGGCGTAAACGTTATAGGTAACGCCATTTTCGAGAATGCGTCGGTCGACAAACTCCAACCGACGGTGCATCTCGTCGGGGGCTACCGAATCAAGATGACTGAAAAACTGCTTCCAGTGCGGACGTACCGCCCCGTCCGCCGACAACATTTCGTCGTAACGGCGGGCGCCTTTGGGATAAATCGCGAGAAGTGTGCGGGCCATTAGCCTGGGGCATAAAGCGGACAGGCCGTTTCCGGCCTGTTTCATGCAATCTGAAGACTGCAACCCGCGTTTTTAGTGATTAGGAACGCCGCAAGTCTAGCGTAAACGGGTGCTCGGCGCTGACCTCCGGTGTCCCGACCTGGATCTTGCCCGGCGTGTGACCGAAGCGGAAGAAGCGGGCGAGACGACGGCTTTCGGCCTCGAAGGAATTGACCGGGAAGGTGTCGAAACTGCGCCCACCCGGGTGCGTCACA
>CAYWNX010000165.1:0-6373 GCA_964459735.1 uncultured Dechloromonas sp.
CATGCAGACGTTCAGCGAACAATACAGTCCGGCTTTTGCCGGCGAGATCAAGGTGCCGATGTCGGCGATTGCCGCAATGCCGATGAGCGAACGCAAGATCATCGCCCGTCGGGCGGCGCTGGAGCTGAAAGTCAATGCCGTGGTCAACCTCGGCATCGGCATGCCGGAAGGCGTCGCAAATGTCGCCGCGGAGGAACAGGTGATCGACCTGATGACGCTGACCGCCGAGCCCGGCGTGATCGGCGGCGTGCCGGCCGGCGGCCTGAGTTTTGGCGCAGCGACCAATGCCCAGGCGATTATCGACCAGCCCAGCCAGTTCGATTTCTACGATGGCGGCGGGCTGGATATTGCTTTTCTCGGGCTGGCCCAGGCGGACAAGCAGGGCAACCTGAATGTCTCGAAGTTCGGCCCGCGGCTGGCCGGGGCGGGCGGCTTCATCAATATTTCGCAGAAGGCCAAGAAAGTGGTTTTTGTCGGCACTTTTACCGCCGGGAGTCTGGAAGTTGCGGTCGACGCCGGAAAACTGCTGATTCTGGAAGACGGCAAGGCGAAGAAATTCGTCGACGAAGTCGAGCACCGCACCTTCAGCGGCCCGCAGGCGGCCAAGTGGGGCAAGAGCGTGCTTTACGTCACCGAGCGCTGTGTCTTCAGGCTGACCGCCGAAGGCTTGGAACTGACCGAAATCGCGCCCGGTGTCGATCTGCAGAAGGACATTCTCGACAAGATGGATTTCACACCCATCATGCACCGCGAACCGAAGCTGATGGATGCCCGCATCTTCATGGCTGAGCCGATGAACGTCCGCGCCGAAATGCTCGAACGACCGATGGCCGAACGGCTTTCCTACGATCCGGCGCAAAACCAGTTCTTCCTCGATTTCGCTGGCCTTTCAGTGCGCAGCGAGGCCGATATTGCGAAGATTCTCGAAGCGGTTGAAAGCCATTTGGCGCCGCTCGGGCACAAGGTGAACGCCATCGTCAATTACGACCGTTTTTCCATCGTGCCGGAACTGGTCGATGACTATATCGGCGTCGTCAAGGGCATCATGGATCGTCATTACCACAACGTGACGCGTTACACCGCCAACACTTTTCTGCGCATGAAGCTGGGTGAGGCGCTGGAGAAGCAACAAATTCAGCCGCATATTTACGAGAGCGCCGAGGAGGCACGGGGGCATCTCGGGCAGTAATTGATGACCGGCGAGTCATTTGGCGGGTGATGTGGGCGTCTGCCACGGTATGATTCGCCGATTACTGCGGTCAACACAGGTTTTTGCATGAAATCCATTTCTCCGGGCCCGCTCATCGGGCGGAAAGCCCGCGTTGCGCTGGCGCTGGCAGCCATAGTGGCTGTTGGCGCTTTTTTCTTTGCCGGTTCTGGTTCGATATCCGAAAAACCGGCGGAAACGACGCAGGCTGCCACCGCCAAGCCGGCCTTGACGGTCAGTCTGGTGACGCCTGAGCAACGCGACTGGCCGCAGGTGCTGCCGGCCAATGGCAGTGTCGTCGCCTGGCAGGAAGCGGTGATCGGGCCGGAAATCAGCAATTACCGGATTACCGAGGTGCGTGTTCAGGTTGGCGATCAGGTCAGGAAAGGTCAGGTGCTGGCCCGTATTGCCAGCGATACCGTCGAAAGCGAACTGGCCGAAGCGCGCGCCGCGGTCGCCGAACTGCAGGCCAGTGCCAATGAGGCGCGAGGCAATGCCGCCCGCGCCAAGGAGCTCAAAGCGCAAGGCTTCTACAGTTCGCAACTGAATACCCAATACCAGACGGCGGAACACACGGCGGCGGCTCGTCTGGCCGCGGCGCGGGCGCGTCAGCAAGCGGTTGAGTTGCGGATGAGCAAGACCAGCGTGCTGGCGCCGGACGACGGCGTGATCTCGGCCCGCAGCGCCGTGGTAGGTTCGCTGACCCAGCCGGGGCAGGAGTTGTTCCGGCTGATTCGCGGCGGCCGGCTGGAGTGGCGGGCCGAAGTGCCGTCGGCCGATCTGGTGAAAGTGAAGCCGGGACAGACTGCGAACCTGATCAATCCGAATGGCGAGGTGGTCAAGGGCAGGGTCCGCGTCGTGGCGCCGAGCGTCGATCCGCAAACACGCAATGGTTTGGTGTACGTCGATCTGCCGGCGACCAGCGTCGTGCGCGCCGGCATGTTTGCCCGGGGCGAATTCGAACTGGCGCGCCGCCCGGCGCTGACCTTGCCGCAAACGGCGCTGGTGCTGCGCGAAGGCTTTGCCTACGTTTTCCGGCTTGAAGGCGACAGCCATGTGGCGCAAACCAAAGTGACGCTCGGCCGCCGTCTCGGCGAGCGCGTTGAAGTCGTGAGCGGGCTGGCGCCGCAGGCCCGCGTGGTTGAAACCGGCACCGGCTTTCTGGCTGATGGCGATGTCGTGAAAGTGGTCGAAGGCAGCGCCAAGCCGTGATTAACGTTTCTTCCTGGTCGATCCGGAATCCGACCCCGGCGATTTTGCTCTTCATCATGCTGACGCTGTTTGGCCTGATGTCTTTCCGGGCAATGAAGGTCCAGCAGTTCATGGATATCGATTTGCCGACCGTCACCGTCACCGCGGCGCTGCCCGGCGCGGCGCCGGCGCAGATGGAAACCGAGGTGGCGCGCAAGATCGAAAACTCGGTCGCCACGCTGCAGGGCATCAAGCATATTTATACCAAGGTGCAGGACGGCACGGCGATCATCACCGTCGAATTCCGCCTCGAAAAGCCGACACAGGAAGCGGTCGATGACGTGCGCGACGCCGTTTCCCGCATTCGCTCCGACCTGCCGGGCGATCTGAAAGACCCGGTGATCAGCAAGCTGAATATGGCGGGCGCGCCGATCCTGACTTACACCGTGGCGTCGAGCCGGATGGATGACGAAGCGCTGTCGTGGTTTGTCGATAATACCGTTGCCAAAGCCATTCTCAGCGTCCGTGGCGTCGGTGCCGTGGCGCGGGTCGGCGGCGTGACGCGCGAAGTGCAGGTCGAGCTGGAGCCGGCCCGCCTGCTTGCCCTCAACGTAACGGCGGCGGATATTTCCCGCCAGTTGCGGCAGATCCAGCAGGACGCTTCCGGCGGCCGGGCCGATGTCGGCGGTGTCGAACAATCGGTGCGCACCATTGCCACCGTCGCTTCGGCAGCGGAACTGGGGGCGATGGATATCGTCCTTTCCGACGGTCGCAGCCTGCGTCTCGATCAGGTGGCGACAGTCAGCGATTCAGTCGCCGAACAACGCTCGGCGGCGCTGCTCAACGGGGCGCCGGTGGTTGGCTTCGAGATCACCCGCAGCCGCGGCGCCGGCGAAGTCGAACTGGCGACCAATGTGCGGGCGACGCTGGAAAAGCTGAAGGCGGCGCATCCGGATATTTCGATTACCGAAGCCTTCAATTTCGTCGATCCGGTCGAGGAGAACTTCGAAGGTTCGATGATGCTGCTGATCGAGGGCGCCATTCTGGCCGTGATCGTCGTCTGGCTCTTCCTGCGCGACTGGCGCGCCACCTTCGTTTCGGCTACCGCGCTGCCGTTGTCGATCATCCCGGCTTTCATGGTGATGCACCTGATGGGCTTCACGCTCAATGTCGTGACCTTGCTCTCGATGTCGCTGGTGGTCGGCATCCTGGTCGATGACGCGATTGTCGAAATCGAAAACATCATGCGCCACCTGCGCCTCGGTAAAACACCGTATCAGGCGGCGATGGAAGCTGCTGACGAGATCGGGCTGGCGGTAATCGCCACCACTTTTTCGCTGATTGCCGTCTTCCTGCCCACCGCCTTCATGAGCGGCGTGGCCGGCAAATTCTTCGTGCAATTCGGGTGGACCGCAGCCATTGCCGTTTTCTTCTCGCTGGTTGTCGCCCGCATGCTGACGCCGATGATGGCGGCCTACATCCTCAAGCCGCCCAAAGGCGAGCACGCCGAGCCGGCCTGGCTCAAACACTACGCCGGCTGGGTGGCGTGGTGCATGCACCACCGCTGGTGGACCATGCTCGGGGCGGCCGTCTTCTTCTTCGGTTCCTTCGCGCTGGTGCCTTTGCTGCCGACCGGCTTCCTGCCGCCCGACGACCTGTCGCAAACGCAGGTCTATCTGTCCCTGACGCCGGGTAGCACTTTTCAGGAAACCCGCGATGTCGCCGAAAAGGCGCGTTCCATCGTGGAAAAACATCCGCACGTAAAGATGGTTTACACAGCCATCGGCGGCGGTGCCTCGGGCAGCGATCCGTTCTCCCCGCGCGGTGCAGCGGAAGCGCGCAAGGCAACGCTGACCATCAACCTGACACCCCGGCAGCAGCGCGGCGGCCTGACCAAACAGACGATCGAACGCGAACTCCGCGAGGCATTGGCGATCCTGCCCGGCGTCCAGCTCAAGGTCGGCCTCGGCGGTGCCAACGAAAAATACATTCTCGTGCTGGCCAGTGAAAACGGCCCGCTGCTGGCCGAGCATGCCCGCGTCGTCGAACGGGAGCTGCGCAGCATTCCCGGCATCGGCAACATCACCAGCACCGCCAGTCTGGTCCGGCCGGAACTGGTCGTCCGCCCCGACTTCGCCCGGATGGCCGATCTCGGCGTCACCTCGGCGGCCATCGCCGACACGCTGCGCATTGCGACGGCGGGCGACTACGACCAGAGTCTGGCCAAGCTCAATCTGGCGCAACGGCAAGTGCCCATCGTCGTCAAGCTGCCACCGCTGGCCCGGCAGGATTTAAGCCTGCTGGAGCGCCTGACCGTACCGGGCAAGCACGGCCCGGTGATGATCGCCAATGTGGCGACGCTGACCATTGCCGGCGGCCCGGCCGAAATCGACCGCTACGACCGCCTGCGCAACATCAATTTCGAAATCGAGCTGAATCAGCAACCGCTCGGCGACGTAGAGAAGGCGGCGCTCGCGCTGCCCAGCCTGAAGAACCTGCCGCCCGGCGTGATCCAGACGACGGTCGGCGATGCCGAATCGATGGGCGAACTGTTCGCCAGTTTCGGTCTGGCGATGGCGACCGGCGTGCTCTGCATCTACGTCGTGCTGGTGCTGCTTTTCAAGGATTTCGTCCAGCCGGTGACGATTCTCGCCGCCCTCGTCCTGTCGGTGCCCGGCGCCTTCCTGGCGCTGTTCGTGACGCAGACCGCATTGTCGATGCCGTCGATGATCGGCCTGATCATGCTGATGGGCATCGCCACCAAGAACTCCATCCTGCTCATCGATTACGTCATACTGGCGCGCCGCGAGCATGGGCTCGACCGCTGGAGCGCACTGCTCGACGCCTGTCGCAAGCGGGCCCGGCCGATCATCATGACCACTGTGGCGATGGGCGCCGGCATGCTGCCGATTGCCCTCGGCATCGGTACCGACCCGAGCTTCCGGGCGCCGATGGCGATAGTCGTGATCGGCGGCCTGATCACCTCGACCTTTCTCAGCCTGCTGGTCATCCCGGTGGTGTTTACCTTCGTCGATGACCTGATCGTCGTGGTCCGGGCGAAGCTGGGGATGAAGCCGCACTGAGCTAAAAGGCTCAAGCGACGATTGCTCCGACCATGGAAGCAAGGGCGAACTCCAGGGGCGACGGGGAAAAAGCACAAAAACAAAAATGCCGCAGATTAGATCTGCGCCATTTTTTGGTCAGGGAAGGTGTATGTCGACTCCGAGCACGTTATTGCCGTAACGTGAAAGCTCAGCCGAGGGCACTAAGCGCAGCTTTTTGACGGTTGGCTGGGGCGGATTGTTGAACGAAGTCGCTACGCGGAGAAGTCGCACAACGGTTGTCCATGAATTACCCTGCATGTTGGTTCCTTCGTTGAGGAGGCAACGATTCTGCAATGTTTCATGAGGACAAACGGGTATGACGAACGATTTTTCCCGGTTTTAAGACCGGCAGGAAAAAATAAAGTGCTGAACGAAAAGGCAATTGCGATGAGTTATATCGTACTGGTACAGTTCAGTGCTTTGTCATTCATTATCCGAAAGTCACTGCAGGAAGAACTTTTCCACCGTTTTGATCGACCAGTGACTTGGAAAACACTTTATTAATACACCACTTCAGGGATATTCAAACCCTTTCTACCCAAAGAATGGCCCGAAGAGCCGTTTTGGGAGCCATCAATTCAATTGGGAGTTCTCCATGGATAATTCAGTCATTTTTGAACCAGGTGCCTACAAGATTTTTGTTTTTGATGAGGTTTATCCACTCAGAGCGGCCCAAGAGCAAGCCGAGAAAAAGAAACTGAACAGTTTTGGTATGCTGGCCAAATTCAATCCACTAAATCGCCCAAAGAGCGACACAGTCATGCTTGCCAAGGAAGTTTTGCGTTATGAACCCCTCTGGCATGTGGTTGCGCGTCGAGAAGTGGATTACACCTGCGAACTGATTTACCCGGTCCCAGTCCATAATCCATAT
>CAYWNX010000166.1:0-2224 GCA_964459735.1 uncultured Dechloromonas sp.
GGCCACATGTTGCTGCAAATTCCGCTGCTCACCGCCGTCGGCATCATGTCGTCCCGCCTGCTGTCGGAGCGCTGCCAAAACTCGCTGCTGGCAGCGGTGGGCGGCGCAACGCCGTGCGTATTGACGGCACTCTTTATCTCCAGCTACTGGATGTTGCCGCGCGTACTGGACGCCGCTTTGACGGATCCGCTGGTCGAGATCGCGAAATTTCTCAGCCTCCCGATGCTCGTCGGACTGCCCCTCGGGCTTGCCTGGAAGCGGCTCCATGTCATCGGCCGGGGCTTTGTCTGGACCAACTTCATCAGCATGCTGGCGGTGCTCGGCTGGCTCTACATCGCTGCACCCGTGCGGCTCTGCAACAACTATCTGGTGGATCAGCAGGGGCAGGCAGGATGGTGGATGGTGAAGCTCGCCCTGCTACTGTTCGCCTGGTGGCTCGGCAGCTTGTTCGTCGGTGACAGTCCAGCGGTGAAGGAGTCCGGCGCGACCAGCTCGGACGTCAATTTCGGGAGCCTCAGATAAATTGGATATTGATATCAAAGACCGCAGATCGGCGCTGCGTGAATTATTGGCGAGCTCCTCGTTGTTTTCCGGACTGGCCGCGGCACTGCTGGACGATCTCGCCGCCGCTAGCCGGCTCCTCGAAATCAGTCCCCAGGACATCCTCTTCGAAGCCGGGCAGGCGATCCGCGAGGCGTATGTGCTGATCAGCGGTTCAGTCAAGCGCTCGACGACCATGGCCGGTGAGACGGAAAAGGTGATCGAACTCGCGCAGTCCCCACGGATACTGAGTCTGGGCGAGGTTTTCGGCAGCACCAGCTATGCGGCTTCCTGTCAGGCGATCACGCCCGGCACTGTCGTCGCCATCGACGCCAGGAAACTGCGCGCCATCGTTCGCGGTGATCTCAAACTGAGCTGGCGGATCATTCAGGCCATGGCCCAGCGGCAACACGCCATCGAATTCGATGTCACCGGTTATCACTACGGTTCGACCGGCACTCAGCGACTGCTCAACTACCTGATCAAACTGGCCGGCGGGCATGTCGCCCAAGCGGGAGAAACCACGGTTACGCTGCGGACCAACAAAAAAAATATCGCATCCCGCATTGGCACGACGCCGGAGAGTCTGTCGCGAAGCCTGCGTCGGTTGAGCGATAGCGGCGTGATCGTCGTCGAGGGGCGCAATGTGCATATTCAGAATGCGGCCTTGCTGAATACCGAAGCCGGCAAGGATGCGCAACGCCTGACCTTCACCCGGAAGCCGAAAACGGTGGAGGGGGCGCCGAGGAAGCACTTGTCGCCGGGTGTCCTGGTCAATCTTTGCGGTCGGCCACGGGTGCTGTCGCAGCGCATGGCCGTAACGTGGGTGCTGATCGGACGAAAGGTCGCCCCGACCAAGGCCAGGGTCAAGCTGCGCCAGCTGACCGCGCAGTTCGAACGGGCATTGGCTTATCTGAGCAGCCAGGAACTGACTGTCTCGCTTGACGAGCGCCTGAGCGTTGTCAGGGATCTCTGGCCGCGCTATCGCCAGGCTTTACTGGAAGCCGAGCCCACCATGGAGAGTGCACCCGTGGTACTGGAGCTTAGCGAGGAAATGCTCGAGGCAGTCGATCGCCTGACCCGCGAAGCCGACGAGGGGTCCGGGCTTGCGGCGGCGCACTATGTCAATGTCGCCGGTCGTAACCGTATGCTGTCGCAGCGGATCGGCAAATTTTTCCTGTTCCGGGAATGGGGGGGATGCAGCGACACCATGTTGCAGCGCCTCGGGGAGTCTCACTGCGAGTTCGAACTCAATCTTGCCAAGATGAAGCGGAGCGCCACGGGTGTTACCGAACTGGCGGCCCAGCTTGAAGAGGTAACGGAAGGTTGGCAGAGTTTCGAAGGCTTGCTTCAGCCCGATCTCGCCCATGGGAGCAGTGAGCTTCATGTGCAGGCGGTGCTGGCCGAAGGGGAGCGCCTGCTCCGCCACATCGATACGACGGTCAAGCTCTACGAGCGGCTGGCCAAATAGGGGGCAGAAACATTTGGGTTTTTCTGAACCGGCCGATTAACCATGCCTCGTCGTCCTCGCGTCCTCTTTGCCAATACCGCTTCCTGCCTGCGCCTTGTCTCCGCACTCTTGGCCGAATGCTGCCTGATTCCACCTGCTCAAGACGACGATATTTCGTGGTCAGATGCGATGAAATCAGCCGGTAAACTCAGTCGACCGCAGCCAACGCATCAG
>CAYWNX010000166.1:2324-6319 GCA_964459735.1 uncultured Dechloromonas sp.
GTCAGATGCGATGAAATCAGCCGGTAAACTCAGTCGACCGCAGCCAACGCATCAGCCCATATATTGCGTGACCAGGCATGGGCGTACTGTGCCTCCAGCACGCTGGCCTGACTGGACAGGCCACCCGCCCCCGGCTGGCTCAGGAACGTCCGTTGTTCGGGATCGAATGAAAATACCGACGAAACGTGCATGGCCATTTCCGTGCTGACAAAGCTGTAACAGGTGTTCATCACCACTGGCGCCGGATTGGGTGCCGTGTCGTTGAGCAAATTCAGCAATGCCGCGGCCAGGACTTTCCCGTGCTGGTTGGCCATGTGGCCCGACTTCGGCATCAACGGCGCCGCCAACGTGGCATCGCCGATCACATGGATATTCGGCTGGCTGCTGGATTCCAGGCTCAGCCAATCGACTTCCGCCCAACGCCCGTTGAGCAGTTTCAGTCCAGCCGCCAGGCCGATCCGGCCGATGCGTTGCGGCGGAATGACATTTAGCACATCGGCCCGGATTTGGTCGAAATCGAAAATGGCCGTATTGCTGCCGGCATCGACATCGCGCAATTCCATACTGGGGCGGTACTCGATGATGCCCCGGTAGGCGTCGGCCCAGGCCTGCAGGAAAAGCGCCTTCTTGGACTGCAATTCCTCATTCGCATCGAGAATCAGCACCTTGGCGCGCGGCTTGTGCTTCTTGAAATAGTCGGCAATCAGCGACGCCCGCTCATAGGGCCCCGGTGGGCAGACATAAGGCATTTTGGGAATGGTCAGCGCGTAGACGCCGCCATCCGGCATCGCCTTGAGCTGATCCTGCAGCGCCAGCGTTTGCTGCCCCGCCTTGTAGGCATGCAGGCATCGGGCTTGCGCCGCCTCGCTGTGCAAGCCCGGCAGATCATCCAGCATGAAATCGACCCCCGGCGCCAGGACGCAGCGGTCGTAAGCAATGCGCTGACCGCTGGCCAGCCGTATCGACCGGCCCGGCGGGTCGATGTGACTCACCTCGTCGTTGACCACCTCGACACCAAGTTTCTGCAGGCCACCATAGCCGACCGAAATATCCGCCAGCGACTTGTTGCCGACCAGCACCAGATTCGAAATCGGGCAGGAGACGAACTGCTTTCGACGCTCGACCAGCGTCACCGCCACCCGGCCATGGCTCCACAGGCGCAGATATTTCGCCACCGTCGCACCGGCGAAACCGCCGCCGACGACAACGACATGGCCTTGCGAGCGCTTACCGGCCGGTAGCGCACAGCCACTCAAAAGCGCCGCCGTTGCCACGGCAATTTCTTTCAGGAATTTTCGCCGCATGGAGATCACTGGGCCTCAAGCCAGAGCGCGATTTGTTCGATCTGCCGTTCGCTATAACCTCGGGCAATCTGCTGCATGATCGTTGCCGGGCGGCGGCCACTTTGGAAATCGGCCATTTGCGCCTGAATCCAGCCGGCAGGACGGCCGGCGAGCGGCAAGATGCCAGGCTCAAGCACTGCGCGCCCATTCGTGCCGTGACAATTCGCGCAGGTTGCGGCGAGCGATTGCCCTGGGGTAACCCGTTGATCGGCCAGCGCTTTCACGCTCATGGACAGGCCGGCACAGAGCAGCAGCATCAGCGCCGATTGCAAAAACATCATCATTTTTGGAACTCAAAAAAATCGGAGGGTGCGGTAAGAGATTTGGGGGGAGGAGCCACACCCTCCGATCAAACGCCCAGCTATTTACCTACTTTTTTTGCACCATTTTGTTCAAGGAAGGTTTTGGTACGCATGCCGATATCCGCCGCTTTTACCTGGTATTGCCAGATCTGCTCGGTCCATAGCGTCGCCTGCTGCCAATCCTTCTTTCTGGCGGCATCCTCGGCCTTGGTCCTGGCTTCCTTCATTTTGCTCAATTGATCCACGGCATCTTCCATCATGCTGACTGCATCCGGAAAATCCTTGTAGTTGACGCCGGTGATGTAGGCCACCACCTGATCGATCACCACCTGCGTGTCGGCCACTTTCTTGACCTGTTTCTTGTAGTCATCCTCGTTGTAGATCGCCTTTTCGGCCGCCGCCGGCTTGCCCGGCTTCCAGCCCTTCGGTTTGATCAGCAGATAGCCCTGCATTTCCAGGTGCAGCGCCGAGCAGAACTCGGTGCAGTAGTAGGGATAGACGCCTTCCTTGTCGGCCTTGAACTTGACCGTGACGGTCTTGCCCGGCTCGACAGAAGCATGAACGTCGAAGGTATCGACCGCGAAGCCGTGCGTTTCATCCTGGGCGCGCTCAAGATTGGTCAGGTGAACGGTGATTTCGTCGCCGACTTCCGCCTCGATGGTTTCCGGCGTGATGTGCGAACGGATCAGCGTTCCCTTGACCTCGATCTTGTTGCCCTTCCTGGTCGTCACTTCCTCGCCAGCCCGGACGGCGCCCGGGTGCGGCTTGTCGGTGCGCGAATCGGTGCCCACCTTGTAGCGGACGCCCGGCTTCACCTTGCTGGCCTCAATACCAACCACGTAATGCGGCTCGCCGAGCGGAATCGGCAGGTCGTAGAGCAACTGCATCTTGTCATCGCTGATATCAATCAGTTGATGGTTTTACGGGTGCAGCGGGCCAACCGGGTTAAAGCGGTCGATCGACAGCTTGTTCATCGCCACCAGGTATTTACCCTTCGGCGCCATCGTGTCGCCTTCCATCGTCATCAGGTGACCGATGTTGTAATGCACCGCCAGCTTGTCGAGCACGCGGCCTTCGCAATAGTCCCATTTGACGACCTGCGAATCGACATAAAGCGAGGTGTAGGCAATGCACGGCTTGGCATCGTACTGGGTATGCAAAGGGCCCAAGCCAAGCTGCACCTGCTTGTGCAAGGTCTCCTTCATGCTGATCACGGGAATGCCGTAGGGATCCCTGGTTTCGAAACGTCCTTCCTTGATAGCCGAGTGAATCTTCTCCCATGAGTACACCGAAACGTGGGTATCGAGCTTGCCGGAGACCGTGATGAACTTGCCATCCGGCGAGAGCATCACGCCGTGCGGTGATTTCGGTTCCGGGACGAGGAAGACGATTCCTTCCTTGATCGCCGTCTCCAGCAAGACCACGTTGTGTCCATTGATCTTTTTCGCCTTGCCCTGCGCGACCAGTTCAGCCGCCCTTCGCCAATTGACGATATGCAGGTAGTCGGTGTCCTTGGCCGAACACCCTGCCTCGTAAGGCGGACGACCTTTTTCGATACCGCCGACGTAACGCTCGGAACAGAAGGAATTGGTGAACGACCAACCATCGGCCGGGCCCTTGCCGGCATCGGAAAGATCTTGCGAATAGGGCGGCAGCTCGACCGAGAAGGACTCGGCGGGATTGATCCGCCCTTCCTTGCGGTCGAATTTCCAGTAAGTAATACCGCCGCGGTATTTCTCATTGAACTCTTCCAGCGGCACAAACTTCTTGTTTTCGAGCGGCGTTGCATATTGCGCGGCCTCGATTACATATTCGGTATTCGGCGTCACGAAAGCGCCGCCATGCTCCGATTTGAAAATCGGGTTGGCAACGATCTGCTTGGTCTCGAAATCACGCAGATCGATCACGGCAATGCGCGGATTGGCCTTGTCGTTGATGAACAGGAATTGCCCGTCGTAGTTACCCTGGGTTTCCGACATGGCCGGGTGGTGCGTATCGCCCCAGGTGATTTTCCGGCCATCGATATTGCCCTGCGCCAGCACGGCTTTCGAGCTTTCATCGTAGCCGTAGCCCTGCCACGGTTCCGGCGTAAACACGCCGATGTACTTGAGGATACGCATCGACGGTATCCCATAAACCAGCACCTGTCCCGACTGCCCACCCGACGAAAAGGCCAGGAACTCGTCCCGTTTGCCAGTCGGCACATAGGTTTTGGAGGCCGCCAGCAGATCCTGCTGCGACAGGTTGCGCCGCTTCATCACATCCTGCAGCGACTCGGCCGCCATGGCATTGCCCGCGAAGGCGGCAACGACGGCAAGTAGCGTATAGACCGCTGCCGGTCGCCTGGTTT
>CAYWNX010000167.1:0-6314 GCA_964459735.1 uncultured Dechloromonas sp.
ATCAAGGGCAAGAAAGTGACCGTCGTACCCATCCTGCGGGCCGGCCTGGGCATGCTGTATGGCGTGCTCGATCTCATTCCCAATGCCAAGGTGAGCGTTGTCGGGATTGCCCGCAACCATGAAACGCTGGCGCCGGAATCCTATTTCGAGCGTTTTGTCGGCCAGCTCGATGAACGCCTGGCGATGATCATCGACCCGATGCTGGCCACCGGCGGTTCGCTGATCGCCACGATCGACATGCTCAAGCGCAACGGTTGCAAACAGATCAAGGCCCTGGTTCTGGTCGCCGCGCCAGAAGGCATCAAGGCGCTGCAGACAGCCCATCCGGAGGTGCAGCTTTACACCGCCGCCATCGACAGTCACCTCAATGAACTCGGCTACATCATCCCCGGCCTCGGCGATGCCGGCGACAAGATTTTCGGAACCAAGGAAGCATGAGCGCCACTCACGAGCCGGTCTGGCGCACGGCACTCTCCGGCGCGCAAATCCTCTTCGTTGCCTTCGGCGCCACCGTGCTGGTGCCGCTGCTGACCGGCCTCAATCCCAGCCTGGCACTGCTCGGTGCCGGCGTTGGCACGCTGATTTTTCAACTCTGCACCAAACGCCAGGTCCCGATCTACCTGGGCTCCAGCTTCGCCTTCATTGCGCCGGTCATCTACTCGGTACAAACTTGGGGTATGCCGGCAACGCTGGGCGCCCTCGCCTCCGCCAGCTTTTTCTATTACGTTGCCGCCGGCCTCGTGAAGTGGCGCGGCGTTGGTTTCATTCACCGCTTGCTACCGCCTGTCGTCATCGGCCCGGTGGTGATGGTAATTGGCCTCGGGCTGGCCCAGGTGGCAGTGAGCATGGCGACCGGCAAGGCTGGCGATCAGCAGTTGGTGCCTTACGAAACAGCCATCGCCGTTGCCGCCATTTCGCTGCTGGCCACCATGTTGACCGCCATCCGTGCCCACGGGCTGCTGAAACTGGTGCCGATTCTGGTCGGCGTTGCGGTCGGCTATGTCGTCTCGCTATTTGTCGGCATCGTCGATTTCAGCAAGATCAGCAACGCAGCCTGGATCGCCCTGCCGGAATTCGGGCACCCGGAATTCAACCTTGCCGCCATCCTCTTCATGATCCCGGTCGCCATCGCGCCCATCGTCGAACACGTCGGCGGCATCCTCGCCATCGGCTCGGTCAGCGGCAAGGACTACACCGAAAGCCCCGGCCTGCACCGCACGCTGCTTGGTGACGGCCTGGCGGTCAATGTCGTCGGTTTGTTCGGCGGCCCGCCGGTGACCACCTACGGCGAAGTCACCGGCGCCGTCATGCTCACCCGCAATTACAACCCGGTGGTGATGACCTGGGCGGCCGGCCTCGCCATCCTGATGGCCTTCGTCGGCAAATTCGGCGCCCTGCTGCAAACCATTCCGCTACCCGTCATGGGCGGCATCATGGTCCTGCTCTTTGGCTCCATTGCCGGCATTGGCCTGAAAACGCTGATGGACGCCCGGGTCAATCTCGCCAGTGCACGCAATCTGTGCATCATTTCGGTAACGCTGGTGACCGGTATCGGAGGTCTCGCCGTGCAGATCGGCAGCTTCTCGCTGCAGGGCATCAGCCTGTGCGGTGTGCTGGCTGTATTGCTCAACTTGCTGCTGCCGGACGAGCCGGTGAAAATGTCAGAATCAGGCTGATTTTCATGCTTTTTTGACGGTCGACCGCAGCATATCGACGAGGGACGCGATAACCGGCAACGGCAGCGCCTCTCAATTGAACACACCTGAAAAATACCCATGTTCCGCAAATTCCGCATTCTGATTCTGCTGCTTGTACTCGCCACCGTCGGCCTCAGCGCGTGGCGGGCCAACACCCGGCTGACCACCTGGGCCAACACGGTGCACGTCGCCATCTATCCGATAGCTGCCGACGACTCACCGGCCACTGCCCGTTTCATCGCGGCGCTAGACAACGACAGCTTTGCCGATATCGGCCAATGGCTGCAGGGCGAAAGCAACAGATACGGCCGCTCGATCTTGCAACCGGTGGCAATCCGGGTAGCGCCGCCGGTCAATGAACAACCGCCCACTCTGCTCAGCCAGCGAAGTGCGCTGGATGCCATTATGTGGAGCCTGAAGCTGCGCTGGTGGGCGGCGCAGCACGACCAGATCGACGGCCCGAAGCCGCAGGTCCGGCTCTTCGTGCTCTTTCACGACCCGGAACGCAACGCCGCGCTGCCTCACTCCACCGGCCTGAGCAAGGGTCAACTCGGGGTGATTCACGCTTTCGCCAGCCGCCTGCAACGCAAGCAGAACGCCGTGGTGATCGCTCATGAACTGCTCCACACTTTCGGCGCAAGCGACAAATACAACCTCGGCACCCTGCAGCCGATCTATCCGCAAGGCTACGCGGAACCGGAACGCAATCCCCGTCTACCGCAAAATCTGGCGGAAATCATGGGTGGTCGCACGCCAATCGACGAACAAAATGCCGAAATCCCGGCCAGCCTCGCTGATACCCTGATCGGCCCGGAAACCGCGAAAGAAATTGGCTTGCTGCCCCCTGTCGCCGGCTAGCGCCTGGCAATTACCCCTGTTTGACCATTTGTGCGATACAGGCCTGCAAGGCTTCAAACTCCAAAGGCTTGTGCTGCACAACGATGCCTCGATCGGCCATGCTGCGCATCAGTTGCGGGTCGGAATCGCCGGTCACGATGAGCGCCGGCAGCATGCTGCCGAAGGTCGCCCTGACCGCCGCGATGACATCAAAACCGGTTTGCCCCTCGCTCAGCCTGAAATCAGAAATCACGACATCGGGCGCCTGACTGCCGAGCCGTGAGAAAAGCTCCTGGCTTGCCGTCGCAGATACTACCTCGTGCCCCATCACCTCCAGCGCGCAAACCATTGCCGTCAGCACACTGAGATTGTCATCCACCAGCGCAATGCGTAGCACCTTGCTTTGCAACTCGGCCGGTGGCGCCAGCCTTATTTCCTCGCTCAGCGGTAATTCCAGGGCAAACATCGAGCCCCGTCCCGGCCTCGACTGAACACGGATCTGCAGACCAAGCAAGCTGGCTGTTTTGGCAACAATCGCCAGGCCAAGGCCGCTGCCGCGGTTTCGCTCGTCATGATTGAGCTGCCTGAACTCCTCGAAAATCTCCACGGTTTTGTCGGCGGGAATACCGATGCCGGTATCCCAGACTTCGATCCAGGTTTTACCTTGCCGACGCCGGCAACCAATCAGCACGCCCCCAGCCTCGGTAAAGCGTATTGCATTGGCAATCAGGTCACCGAGCATCCGCTGGAAAAGTGCCGGATCAGTACGCGCCTTCAGGCGGACCGGAACACAACGCAGACTCAAACCTTTCAACGAGGCCTCCGGTGAATGAGCCGAAATTTGCTTATCCAGCAACTCGGCGACAGAAAAATTACAGACTTCCGGGTGCACCACCCCGGCATCGAGTTTGGAGACATCCAGCAGATCGGTAAGGAGCTCGTTCAGGCTGGAAACGCAGCTCACCATGCTTTTCAGCAACGGCCGATCAGTGGGTGCCACCTTGTTCTTCAAAACATCAACGTAGAGGCTGAGCGCCGCCAGGGGTTGCCGGAGATCGTGACTGATCGCCGCCAAAAAACGGGACTTGGCATTACTGGCCTGCTCGGCTTTGGCGATGGCCGCATTCAGTTCCACCTCGGCCAACTTGCGCGCCGTAATATCCTTTCTTGTCCCTGACATGCGCAGCGGATTTCCGCCAGCGGTCCATTCGACCACTCGCCCACGATCCAGCACCCAGACCCATTCCCCGTTCTTGTGACGGATTCGTGTTTCACTTTCAAAAAACTTGGTTTCGTTGTGAAAGTAGCGCCGCAAGCGTTTTTCGGATTGACTGAGGTCGTCGGGGTGCGTCAGATTGCGCCAGGTATCGATACTCGGCGTACCAAGTCCGCTGAGCTTGTAACCGGCAATTTCCGCCCAGCACTCATTGAACATCGCCTCGCCAGTCACAAGATTCCACTCCCAGGTGCCGCTGTTGGTGCCCCAGATAACATCGGCAAGATGCTGGCTTTTTTGCCGAAATTTCACTTCGCTCTCACGCAAGGCATCTTCTACCCGACGCTTGGCAGTGATGTCGGTAATAAACCCGTGCCACAAAATACTGCCATCCGGCTCTGCCTCCGGACGGGCCTGACTCAAACGCCACTCGATGCCTTTCCCTGGCAGACTGACGCGATATTCGTGAATCCACGGCTGCAGCGTTCGTGCCGACTCGGCAATGGTGCTGCGCATTCCCTCGGCATCATCGGGATGCCAACGCCCGTCCAAGGCGGAAATATCCTCCCGTACATCCTCCGGCGTCAGTTCGTACATGGCGTAGAAGCCAGCACTGACATAGGGCATTGCCATCCGACCATCCGGTGAGCGACGCAATTGATAGACGGCCCCAGGAAGCTGATCCGTCAAATGGCGCAACATCTGCTGGCTTTCATGCAGGGCGCGCTGGGCAAATTCGAGCTCGGCAAGATTGATATCAAGGCAGAACAGGGTTGCACCGTGATAGGGTGTATCAGCCACCGCATGGCTGGAGAATACCGGCACGCTGTGACCATCCTTGTGCAACAACTCCAGGCGCGCCGCAGGAATCCCCTTCTGATGCTGAAACATCCAGGTGATGGCATCCCTGACCGCAGCCACAGATTCAGGTGGAACGATCAAGTCATACAGCGTGCGACCGATCACCTCGCTCGCGGTATAGCCATACATTTTCTCCGAAGCCGGGTTCCAGTAAATCACCTTCCCGTCCGGCGTGTAGCCCTGAATTGCCAGTTGTTCGACATTTTCGAAGATAGCCCGAAAACGGGCCTCACTCGATTCCAAAAGGCTTCTGGCCTGTTTCGGCAAGGTAATGTCCTCGACCGTGCACACCATGCCGGAAAATTCATCGTCTTCCAGCAAGGGCGTCAGCCAACCCGCCTGCCAGGTCTGACGGCCACCCTGGGTGACCACCTGGCAACTATATTTTAGTGCTTGTAACGAGTTGACCGCAGCCAGGTAGTGATCGCGAAAGAAGCACAGCGCTTGCTCCGAAAAACCTTCAAGAACGTTGTTACCGACTATCTGCTCAACGTCGATGCCGGCAATGGCGGCCATGGCACCATTGGCATATATGATCCGGTGCTGTTTGTCAGTAACCCAAAGCCCGTCCTGCATGGACTCAACGATATTCCGGAAGAAATCTGCATGCATGTTCGCCACCATTACGAGCCTTCCAGAAAACCCATATCGTTCCTCAAGCCACTCAACAGTAGCTCACGATTAGCTGGATGATTATGGATCTCCTCCATGGGCTTTGTAAATGTCACTTTATGGCCATCATGCTGCGGCACGATTTGCACCGAACAAACCGACAAAAGCGACACAAACAGCCACTCACCGACACCCCGACAACCAGGCCGACAAAAATCCGGGCAGGCCCAAGCGGCTATAATTCCTGCCCCACCCGCTGCAACTAAGCCCAAGTGTCTGCTCCCAAATCATTGCTTTCCCTCCCCGCCCTGCCCAAGCCTGGCGCCCGCATCGACCTGCCGCCGCTGGCCGGTTCCGCCGACGCCCTCGCCTTTGCCGAACTGGCCCTGAAAAACCAGGGGCGCACGCTGGCTGTCGTTACCGCCAGCGCTGCCGACGCCCAGCGCCTGCTCGATGAAATTCCCTGGTTTGCGCCAGAGCTGCGCGTGCGCCTGCTGCCGGACTGGGAAACGCTGCCCTACGACCACTTTTCGCCGCACCAGGATCTCGTTTCCGAACGCCTCGCCACACTTTGGGCAGCCTTGCAGGGCGACCTCGATATTCTGCTCGTTCCCGCGTCGACCGCAGTCAATCGCCTGGCGCCGCCGGAATTCCTCGCCGCCTACACCTTCGAGTTCAAAAAGGGCCAGAAGCTCGACGCCGACAAATTCCGCAGCCAGGTAACGCTGGCCGGTTACGCCAACGTTACGCAGGTCGTTTCACCCGGCGAATACTCGATCCGCGGCGGCCTGATCGACCTCTTCCCGATGGGCTCGCAGTTGCCCTACCGGCTCGACCTGTTCGATGACGAAATCGAAAGCATCAAGACCTTCGACGTCGACACCCAGCGCACCGTTTTTCCCGTGCCAGATGTCCGCCTGCTGCCGGCCCGTGAATTCCCGATGGACGAAAAGGGCCGCACCCATTTCCGCCAGTGTTTCCGCGAACGTTTCGAGGGCGACCCGGCCAAGTCAGGCGTTTATAAGGACATCTCCACCGGCATCGCCAGCGCCGGCATCGAGTATTACCTGCCGCTGTTCTTCGACGAAATG
>CAYWNX010000168.1:0-6305 GCA_964459735.1 uncultured Dechloromonas sp.
ATTGCTGGATGGCGATTCGCGGCGGCGTCCATGACCTGAGCGCTTATCTGCCCGACCATCCATCGCGGCCTGCGTTGATATTGCCGTGGTGCGGCAAGGAGGCGACCGAGGCCTACAACACGAAAACCAAAGACCGCCCGCACAAGCCTTACGCTGACGAACTGCTCGCCCGGTACCGAATAGGAAGGCTCGCGCCGGACCAGCCTTGATCGCCGGTTTAATCAGCAGGCTTAGCGTCAAGCAGTGGACAATTGCTGCGGTCAACCGCCAAAAATCAGCAAAAAAGAGAGGCTGATTTCTTCAACCGCACCGGTACGAACTTACGCGGCAATCTGCAACTGTTCAGGCGTGAGCAGCAAATAGCCGGCGCAACTTCCTTCTTCCCGGCTGCCGTCGTCACTGACCACGACAATCCACGGCTGGCCGGCGATGACGGCGGGGCAGATACCTTCGGCATGGGCAAAACCCGGCAAGCCATCAACCGTAACGCGTCGTGCCTGATCGCCGGGCTGGCCGCGCCAGAACCAGAGCTGGAAATGCACCTCTTCGCGCCCCACCGGGCCGCTGATGATTAGATACCCGCCGAGAGCCGGCAGGTAGGACATGCCGCGAATCCCGTTGCCATCGAGGTCCAGCGTGACCAGCGTCGGCGAAATCCGGGGCGCTTCACCTCTTTCGAACATCGCCGCCGGGTTTTCCAGGCAGGCGATGATCGCCTTGCTCTCGAGCAGCGGGCTGCGAAAGCCAATCAGCAGCGATTGCGCCGGGCTGATTTCCAGCGCCTCGATATTGAGCCCGCCGCTCGTCTTGACATCCCGGATCCCGGCAGCAACAGCCAGCGCCGGGTGCGCCGCAATCAAGGCCGGTTTCAGTCCACTGACGACCAGCGGAGCGACCGGGTTGTCGCCCTCGATGCGAAAGCGCAGCAGTTTGTCTCGGGATTTTTTCTCGTCACCAGCAGTATTGCGCGAATGCGAGGTGGTGGCGTAGATAAACCCGGTACGGTCGAGCGTGACGCCTTCAAGGTCGGCCAGTTTGGTGAAGGCATCGCCGGATTCCGCCAGCCCGGCACCCAGCGGCGTGCTGCTGACGCTGCCATTCGCAGTGATGCTGAGCAGGCTGAACGGAAACTGTTTTTCATCTTCGACGACGAGAAAACGCCCATCCGGTAGTTGTTGTACAGCGGATGGCTCATAGACGCCAGTCAGTGGGCGAAACGTTGGATTGTTGTGGGGCAGCATAATAATTTTTGGCCTAATCTGTTGTGTTATTGAGACTTTAATTCTCGCACGGCAGAATTTATGTTGCGCCGCACAATTTTCTTTGGCATAGTGAATCCGTCTCCTCCATTCCTCCTCCGGGAATTGGATTTAGCCCGCTTCGGCGGGCTTTTTTTTGGCTCGTTTTTGGGCTGACGGTCAGCTCGTAAACGTATCCGGCATTTGCAGGGCGACTACTTCCCCACGCGCCGTGGCGACGCCTTCAGCGTAAACCGTCGCTTCGACGACAACCTTGCGCCCCTTGATTTCCTTGACCTTGCCGCGAATTTCCAGCAACGGGCCGAGCGGTGTCGGTTTCAGGTAGCTGACCTGCAGCGCGCCGGTGACGAAGCGGAAGGGCGGCAGGCTGTCCATGGCGCGATTCTCCGCCCGATACATCGCCGCCGCCGCGGTGCCGGTGCAGTGACAGTCGATCAGCGAGGCGAGCAGGCCGCCATAAACAAAGCCGGGAATCGCCGTGTGTTCGGGCCGCGGCTGAAAATGGGTGACCGTTTCGTCGCCTTCCCAGAAAGTCTTGATCTGGTGGCCCTGCTCATTGAGCCGGCCGCAGCCATAGCAATGGGCGACGTTCTCCGGGTAGTAGTCCTGAAAAGCCTGCATGTTGCCTCCTGATGGTTGGATTGGACGGCGGTATCGTAGGTGCCCGGGTGCTGGCCGACCACTGCAGTGACAGACAGCGTGCGTGCAAATTCGGTCAGTCTGCATCTTTTTGGGTATTCGTTCGTCTCCAATAACGAGAGAGAATGAGTTAACAGCCAACAAGGAGACGGACGTGGATATTCTGCTGCTTTCCTTCCAGAGTGGACTGGCCAGCCTGGCCTCCTATCTGGCGGCGCATGTGCTGCTTTGCCTGGTGCCCGCCTTCTTTATTGCCGGCGCCTTGTCGGCGCTGGTGCCGCAACAGTCGATCATCCGCTTTCTCGGGCCGGAGGCGCCGAAATGGATTTCCTATCCGGCCGCCGCCGGGGCGGGGAGTTTGCTCGCCGTGTGCTCATGCACCATCCAGCCGCTGTTTGCCGGCATTTACAAAAAAGGCGCCGGGCTGGGGCCGGCCATTACCTTCCTGTTTTTCGCCCCGGCCGCCAATATTCTGGCGCTGTCCTATACCGGCGTTGCCCTCGGCGCCGATTTCGCAATTGCCCGCGTCGTGCTGGCGCTCTCCTTCGGGATCGGCATCGGCATGATCATGGCGGCGCTTTTCCGGCGTGGCGAAGAGGCGCGTCAGGCTGACCAGACGTTTGCCGGCGGCGAGCGCATTTCCGGCCAGACGCTGCTGTTCCTCGCGGCGCTGGTTGGCCTGCTGCTTGCCGGCACCCTGAAGCTGGATTTCCTGCAGGCGATCCTGCTTCGGGCCGAACTGCCGTGGTCGGGTGGCGCCGTAGTGCAGGCGCAACTCGACCGCTGGGTGCCGGTCGATCCGGCGACCGGGGCGGAAGGCCTCAGCCTGCAGGGGCTGGTGCTGATCGGCCTGCTCGGGCTGATTGCGCTGGCCGCCTGGCGCGGCCTCGGTCAGGTCGATAACGGCTTCAATCGCCAGACACCGATTACTTTGGGGCTGATAGCGCTGACGCTGGTCTTTGCCGCGCTCGGTGTTCGCGTTACCGAAAATGGCCTGTTTTTGACGTTGACCGCAAGAACCGTCACGGTGGCTCTGCTTTGCGCCGCTTTATGGCCGCTGGCCCGGCGTTTCGAGGCCTGGGACGTGCAGCAATGGCTGTGGGAAACCTGGCGTTTCGTGAAAATGATTTTCCCGCTGCTGATCGTCGGCGTGTTTCTCGTCGGCGTCATCCGCAATTTCATCGAGCCGGCATGGATCCAGACGGTGGCCGGCAGCAATACCTTGCTGGCCAATCTCGCCGGGGTCGTCTTCGGTGTTTTCATGTATTTCCCGACCCTGGTCGAGGTGCCGATTGCCAAAATGTTCCTGTCGCTCGGCATGCACCCCGGGCCGCTGATCGCCTACCTAATGGCCGACCCGGAACTGTCGCTGCAAAGCATCCTGATCACTACGGCGATCATCGGCAAGCTGAAGGCGTGGACTTATGTCGGGCTGGTGGCGCTGTTTTCGACGCTGGCCGGGCTGGCTTATGGCGCCTGGGTCGATGGCACGTCATTGTTGCTGCTGGCCTTGCTGGTCGGCGGCTTTGTCACGCTGCTGGTCGGCGCCCTGCATTTTTTCGGCCGGGCCGTGCAGGTGCCGGCGCATTGAGAGGGAGTTCACCATGTTGATCAAGATACTCGGCAGCGGCTGCGCCAAGTGCAACCGGCTGGAGCAACTGACCCGCGAAGCCGTTGCCGAACTCGGTCTGGCCGCGAGCTTCGAACACGTCACGGAAATGGACAAGATCATGGCCTACCCGATCATGACGACGCCGGCGCTGGTCGTCGATGAAGCCGTCAAGGTGGCGGGGCGGATGCCGAGCAAGGAAGAGATCGCCGGCTGGCTGCGCGCGGCAGGAAATGCGTAAGCGTTTGCGGGAAAGCAATCTCCCGGACAGGTTTGACCATCGACGCTACGGCCGTGCTGTCCTTGCCCGGTTTTGCTGATGCAAAAGGACGTCATTTTCCGGGGCATCATTTTCTGCAATTTTTCCAGGTTGACCGTGGCGGCAGGGTTTGCCGGGCTGGTGAGCCGGCGCTAGCCGCCAGCCTGTTGCCAATCCAGCGTCTGCAGCCAGCGACTGACCTGCCGGGCGACCCAGGGGCCATCGTCCAGCGGAATATCGTGCCCCGCGCTCGGGTGTTCGGCAAAAGCCGCCTGCCAGCGCGCCGCCAGCCCGCGTGAACAACGCGGATCGACTAGGCCATCCGCCGTGCTCGCCAGCACCAGCATTGGCGCAGCCGGGTGCTTGAGCGGCGCCCGGTAGCGGGCAGCCGCCAGCAACTGCCGGCAGGCGTTGCGGAAAGAGACCGGGTATTCGCTACGAAATTCGGTCCAGTCCTTCAGTACCGATGCCGGATGTGCGGCATGGCGGCTGGTCAGTTGCAGGATGGTCCGTTCCCGGTCGCCGGCGCTGGCGCTGGCGCCGGTGAGCAAGGCTTTGATCAGCGGCAGATAGTTGCCGGGCTTGAGGCGCTGATGGAAAGGACTGAACGGACGCAGGCTGGTGTTGATCAGCACGCAACCGCGAATTTCGTCCGGGTGGCGCGCCGCCCAGGCAATTGTCACCATGGCGCCGAGCGACATGGCCAGCACATGGTAGGGCGGCGGAATGCCCCCGGCGAGCAGTTGGGCCCGGCAGCTTTCCGCCATCTCCGCCACCGCCAGCGGGCTTTCCTGTTGATACAGGCGGCCGTTCCCCGGCAGGTCGATGGCATGCACTTCGGCATCCGGCAAGGCCTGGCGAAACGTTGCTGGAAACGAACCCCAGTGCCGACTATCCCGGGTCAGGCCGCGCAGGAAAATCCAGGTGCTCACGGCAGCGCCGTCCGGTACCAGCGTTTCAGCGCCGCCTGCAGGTGCTGCTCGCGGGCGCTCGCGGTGGGAAGCCAGCGCGGGTAGCCACAAGCCGCCCGGGAGAGGAAATCAAGCCAGCTGAGATGCCGGCGCAGAACCCGGTGTTGGCGGTGTTCGATCAGCGGATTGAAAATCCCGTGACGGGAGAACAGCTGGCGCGGGTTTTTCTTGACCCACAGCCACGAGCCCATCTCCAGCGTCAGCGGCAGAAAGGTCCGTTCCGGGAGCGCGCTGGCGCGCTGGTAGAGATAATCCCAAATATCGCCGTGGGCGAGGTACTGGCGGCTTTGCGGTTCAAAGACATAGCGATGGTTGGGATGGGTCTGGTCGTAAATTTCCATCAGCGCATGCATCTCGGGCAAATGCCGGATCGGCTGCGTGGTATGCGCGTAGGGAAACCAGATGCGGTCGTTGATGCCGAATCCGGAATGGCAATCCAGGGCGATGCTGAACTTTCTGCCCAGCAACTCCTTCTCGACGACGGTGCAGACGGCAATATTCTCCGGCTCCATCGGCGCCCCCTCCAGCCCGCGATACCACGGCAAGCGGGCGCTGATGCGTTGCCCGCCAAAGAGGAAAGGTACTTTTTCCCTGGCCGCCAGTGGCGCGTTGCGCATCAGGTCGACTCCGTTCGGATTGGCCCGGGTGCCGCGCCACATCCCGCCGGGATTGACGATGGGCATGAAGAGCAGACGCACGGATTCGAGTTGTCGATGCAGCACGCTGTCCCACTCAAGACGACTGACCAGACTGCGCAGATAGGCCATGACGACTTCCGTCCCGATTCTTTCCAGACCATGGAAACCGCCAAAAAAGCCGACGACCGGCACCTCCGGACTCGGGTTGCCCAGGGCGATTGCATGGATGGGGAAACGCTGCGGCCCGACCGTGACTTCACCGGCAAGCTGCGTCGACAGGTGGCTGCCGCCGTCACGAATGATGCTTTCCAGCTCGATCAATTCATTGAGTTCGGTGTGTGCCGCGTCTCGCAATTTCGGATCGCCTTGAAAAATGGAAAGCGGGCTTTGAGCGATGTGGCGAGCAAAAATCGCCGCCGTTTTATTACAGCCCGGTCATCCAGCTGAAAAGGATGCTTAACATTCGCTTGCTATCGTAGCAGCCATCAACGGGATAAAGGATGAACTTATCATGACGCTGAAATTGATCAGTATCGAGAAAATCATCGACGACTTTTTCGATTGCGGTTGGCTGGTCGTGGCGGCTTGGTGAGCTTTTGGAGCACAGCCATCATGTACAACATTCTTCGGAAAACCTTGGCTCATCCTGCCCTGGCCATTGGCAGCACGGTGCTTTGGGGCATCATCGAACTGGTCGCGCTAAGCCGGGCCGGTCGCGGCAAAGGCGGCAGCGGCGCCTGAGGAACGGCTGATTAATTTGTCATTCCCGCCTTCGCGGCAATGACAAATTAATCAGCGCTATCCCTGATGGCCGGCGATCAGGCGGAAACGGAGAGCAGCGAGGCGATGCCGGACTGTTCCTGATCCTGGCCGCCGCCATAGGCGTGCATCAGTTGCATAATCTTGAACATGATCTGATCGTCGCTGTTG
>CAYWNX010000169.1:0-6289 GCA_964459735.1 uncultured Dechloromonas sp.
GCTCGCCAACGAACAGGTCATCGACGGCCGCGGCTGGCGTTCCGGCGCGCTGGTCGAGAAGCGCGAGATCCCCATGTATTACATGAAGATCACCGCCTACGCCGAAGAACTGCTGAGCGAACTCGACAACCTGCCGGGCTGGCCGGAGCAGGTGCGCCTGATGCAGAAGAACTGGATCGGCAAGAGCACCGGCGTGCGCTTCGCCTTCCCGTACGAACTCGACGGTCAACCGGAAAAACTGTGGGTGTTCACTACCCGCGCCGACACCATCATGGGCGTTACCTTCGTCGCCGTCGCCGCCGAACACCCGCTGGCGACGCGTGCTGCGGTCAACAACCCGGAACTGGCCAATTTCATCGAAGAGTGCAAGCAGGGCGGCGTCGCCGAGGCTGACCTCGCTACGATGGAAAAGAAGGGGATGCCGACCGGCATCTTCGTTGCCCACCCACTTACCGGTGAAAAGGTCGAAGTCTGGGTCGGCAACTACGTGCTGATGAGCTACGGCGATGGCGCCGTGATGGCTGTGCCAGCGCACGACGAGCGCGATTTTGCCTTTGCCAAGAAATACGACTTGCCGATCAAGCAAGTCATCACCGCCGAAGGCGAGACCTTCTCGCTCGAGGCGTGGGCCGAATGGTATGGCGACAAGCAGCGTGCCACCTGCGTCAACTCTGGCAAATACGATGGCCTGAGCTACGAAGCTGCGGTCGACGCCATTGCCGCCGATATTTCCGCCAAGCAACTCGGCGAAAAGAAAGTGCAGTTCCGTCTGCGTGACTGGGGCATTTCCCGCCAGCGCTACTGGGGCTGCCCGATCCCGATCATCCATTGCCCGACTTGCGGCGACGTGCCGGTGCCGGACGAGCAATTGCCGGTCGTGCTGCCGGAAAACGTCGAAATCACCGGCGCCGGTTCGCCTCTGGCACGCATGCCCGAGTTTTACGAAACCACCTGCCCGAAATGCCGCGGCAAGGCGAAGCGTGAAACCGATACCATGGATACCTTCTTCGAGTCGTCCTGGTACTTCCTGCGCTATGCCTGCCCCGACAACACCACGGCGATGGTCGACGAGCGCGTCCAGTACTGGTGCCAGGGCGGGATCGACCAGTACATCGGCGGCATCGAGCACGCCATCCTGCACCTGCTCTACGCGCGTTTCTTCACCAAGCTTATGCGCGATGTCGGGCTGATCGGCGACTTGGGCGAACCCTTCGCCAACCTGCTGACCCAAGGCATGGTCGTCGCCCCGACTTTCTACCGCGATCTCGATGGCGGCAAGAAGCAATGGCTCAACCCGGCCGATGTCGATGTCGTCACCGACGAGCGCGGCCGCCCGACCGGTGCCACGCTGAAGGCCGACGGCCTGCCGGTGGTCATCGGCGGCACTGAAAAGATGTCGAAATCGAAGAACAACGGCGTCGATCCGCAATCGCTGATCGACCAGTACGGCGCCGATACCGCCCGCCTGTTCATCATGTTCGCCTCGCCGCCGGACCAGTCGCTGGAATGGTCGGATGCTGGCGTCGAAGGCGCCTTCCGCTTCCTGCGCCGGCTGTGGAAAACGACCTACGATCACATGCAGGCCGGTACGGTCGACGCAAAAATCGAGCAAAATTCGCTGTCGACCGCGCAAGCCGACCTGCGCCGGAAGCTGCACCAGACGATGGGCAAGGTGGCCGACGATTACGGCCGGCGCAAGCAGTTCAACACGGCGATTGCGGCCGTGATGGAATTGCTCAACGCCTTCGACAAGACCGACCTCTCCGGCGATACCGGCCGGGCGCTGGCCCAGGAAACGCTGGAAAGCATCGCGCTGCTGCTCTTCCCGATCGTGCCGCACATCGGCCAGGCGCTCTACGCCGAGCTGAAGCCGGGCCTCGACGCTGGCGACCAGACTTTCCCGAAGGCCGACCCGGCCGCCCTCAAGCAGGACGAGATCGAGCTGATGGTGCAGGTCAACGGCAAGCTGCGCGGGGCCATCCGTGTCTCGGCCGAAGCCGACAAGGCGAGCATCGAAGCCGCAGCGCTGGCCTCTGAGGGTGCCGTCAAGTTCATGGAAGGCAAGGCGCCCAAGAAGGTCGTCGTCGTTCCCGGCCGCCTGGTCAATATCGTCGTTTAAGGAAATTCGCCATGCGCGTCCCGTTCCAGCTTTTGCTCGCAGTCATTGTTGCCGCCGTCCTGACCGGCTGCGGCTTCCAGCTGCGCGGGACGCTCAGCGGCAATCTGCCTTACAAGTCAATGACGATCGCACTGCCGGATACATCCGATGTCCGGATCTGGCTGGAGCGCTACATCAATGCGGCGGGCAGCACCGAAATTGTCGACGACCCAAAACTGGCCGAGGCAACCTTCCAGCAAATCTCCGACAGCCGTCAGAAAACCATTCTCAGCGTGAACGCCCAGGGCCGGGTTCGGGAATATCGCCTGCAACTGCATTACCGCTTCCGCGTCGTCAATGCGAAGGGCCAGATACTGATACCGCCGAACGAGGTCAGCCTGACCCGCGACATCACTTTCGACGACTCCAATGTGCTGGCCAAGGATCTGGAAGAAGGCCTGCTCTGGCGTGACATGAACAACGATCTGGTCAATCAGATCATGCGTCGCCTGTCCATCATCAAGCCGAAAAATCCCGATCTCGAAGAAGACGAGTAATGCTGCTCAAGGGCGAACAACTCGCGGCGCACCTCGAACGCGAGTTGCGCCCGCTGTATGTACTGTACGGCGACGAACCGCTGCTCGTCCTCGAAGCGGCTGATGTGATCCGGGCCAAAGCGCGCCAACGGGGTTACAGCGAGCGCGAAGTCATGACAGTGCTGCCGCAATTCGACTGGGGATCTTTGCTGGCGGCCGGCGGCAACATGTCCCTGTTCGGCGACAAGAAACTGATCGATCTGCGGATCCCGACCGGCAAACCGGGCAAGGAAGGTGGTGCGGCTTTGCAGCAGTGGTGCCAGCACCTTTCGCCGGACAATATGTTGCTCATTACCTTGCCGGAACTCGACTGGCGCGAGGAAAAAGCGGTCTGGTTCACCGCCTTGGTCAATGCCGGCGTGGCGATCAAACTGATGGCCCCGCCGCTGGCCGAACTAGCGGGCTGGATCGCCGGTCGCCTGCGCCGCCAGCAGCAAAGCGCCGATCTGGATAGCCTGAAATTCATTGCGGAACGGGTTGAGGGCAATCTGCTCGCGGCCCATCAGGAAATCCAGAAACTTGGCTTGCTCTACCCGACCGGCCAACTGACGCCGACCCAGGTGCGCGAGGCAGTGCTCAATGTGGCCCGCTACGATATCGACGGCCTGCGCGAAGCCTTGCTCACCGGCGACCTTGCCCGCCTGAAGCGGACACTCGATGGCCTGATGCAGGAGGGCGAAGCGCCCCCGTTGGTGCTGTGGGCAATGAGCGAAGAAATCCGGGCACTAACAACGATCCGCATCGGGATGGATGCCGGCAAGCCAGTCGATATGTTGCTCAAGGATGCCAAAGTCTGGGGGCCGCGGGCCAACCCGGTAAAAAAGGCCTTGCAACGGTTGTCGACCGCAACACTCGAAGCTACGTTGCAACACGCGGGTCAAATCGACAAACTGGCCAAAGGAATAGGCCAAGGCAACATCTGGGAAGAGTTTTTGCGCCTTGGCTTGCGCCTCAGTGCAAAAAAATAACTACCCGACGACTTCCTTCGCGCCCCGTTCCACCGCCTCTACCTGGGCTACCTTATCTGGCTCCAAATCTTCCCAGATACAGTCGCAATCCTGTCTTACATCCTGCAGGGATGATTTGGCTGCCCCCGTCACCAGACACTCTCCCCGACACTCGTCGGAGACAACAACCAGTTTCATTTCGTCATCGACGTGGCGCTCGCCATCCCAATAGGTACAGGTTGCACAAACCTTGACCTCGTTTGGCAATATTAATTTTTCGGCCATCTTGTCCTCGCCGGAAAGCTCTGTTGTATTAGCATCTGAGAGTTTAACCGCTCAGAGAAGTTCCTGGTTATTTGTCTGGCTATAATGGTCTTTTGAGCGAACCTCGGAACATCATGGACATCAAGGAATATATGCAAACCGTCGGCCGTCAGGCCCGGCTTGCCTCGCGCCGTCTGGCTACTGCCTCGACCGCTGAGAAGAACGCAGCCCTGCTTGCCATTGCCGCCGCCATCCGCCGTGAAAAGGCCGCGCTGGTTACCGCCAATCAGGAAGACTTGGCTGCCGCCCGCGCCGCCGGTCTGGAAACCGCCATGCTCGATCGGCTGACCTTGTCCGAAAAAGGCGTCGACAGCATGGCCGAAGGGGTCGAGCAGGTCGCCACACTGCCTGATCTGATCGGCGAGATGACTGAAATCAAGTTCCGTCCCTCCGGTATCCAGATCGGCAAGATGCGCGTCCCGCTCGGCGTCATCGGCATCATTTACGAAGCGCGCCCGAACGTCACCGCCGATGCCGCGGCGCTCTGTCTGAAATCCGGCAACGCCGCCATCCTGCGCGGCGGTTCGGAAGCCATCCGCTCCAATCGCGCCATTGCCGCACTGGTGCAGGAAGGCCTGCAAGCCGCCGGGCTGCCGGCCGAGTGCGTGCAAGTCATCGACACCACCGACCGCGCTGCGGTTGGCGAACTGATCACCATGCGCGAATTCGTCGACGTCATCGTGCCGCGCGGCGGCAAGGGCCTGATTGCCCGCCTTTTGGCCGATGCCCGCGTACCGATGATCCAGCATCTGGATGGCAACTGCCACGTCTATATCGATGACGAAGCCGATGCCGGCAAAGCGCTGAAGATTGTCGAAAACGCCAAAACCCAGCGCTACGGCACCTGCAATACGGCCGAATCGCTGCTCGTCGCCCGTTCCGTCGCCGCCGCCCAACTGCCGGCCATCGCCGCCATGCTGACCGGCAAGGGCGTCGAGATCCGCGGCTGCGCCGAAACGCAGGCGCTGGTGCCGAATGCCGTTGCCGCCACGGAAGAGGATTACTACACCGAGTACCTGGCGCCGATTATCTCGGTCAAGGTAGTTTCGGGGATTGACCAGGCCATTACGCACATCAACCAGTATTCCTCGCACCACACCGAGGCCATCGTTACCGACAACCACCCGAAAGCCATGCGCTTCCTGCGCGAAGTCGATTCGGCCTCGGTCATGATCAATGCCTCGACGCGTTTCGCCGACGGTTTCGAGTACGGCCTGGGCGCCGAAATCGGCATCTCGACCGACAAAATCCACGCCCGCGGCCCGGTCGGCCTGGAAGGGCTGACCAGTCAGAAGTGGGTGGTACTGGGCGACGGGCACGTTCGCGCCTGAATGCTGTCTCCCCGCGCCGGCGGGAATCCATCAGCCCCCGCCGACACGGGGGCAATTTTTTTCGGAGCAAGCCGATGGCCAAAGCAAGTTTCAACTGGCAAGACCCTTTCCTGCTCGACAGCCAACTCGCCGCCGACGAACGCCAGGTGCGCAACGCCGCCCGCAATTTCGCGCAGAAAGCCCTGAAGCCGCGCATTCGCGACGCCTTCCGCAACGAAACCACCGACCCCGCCATCTACCGCGAAATGGGCGAGATGGGCCTGCTCGGCTGCACGCTGCCGCCGGCTTACGGTGGCGCCGGGCTGAATTATGTTTCCTACGGCCTGATCGCCCGCGAGGTCGAGTACATCGACTCGGCCTATCGGACGCTGTTGAGCGTCCAGTCCTCGCTGACCATGGTGCCGATTTACGAATTCGGCAGTGAAGAACAGAAGCAGAAATACCTGCCGAAGCTGGGCAAGGGCGAGTTGATCGGCTGCTTCGGCCTGACCGAGCCGGATTCCGGTTCCGATCCGGCCAGCGCCACCTCGCGTGCCCGCAGCGTTCCCGGTGGCTGGAAGCTTTCCGGCAGCAAGACCTGGATCACCAATTCACCGATTGCCGACATTTTCATCGTCTGGGCCAAGGATGACGAAGGCGTGCTGCGCGGCTTCATCCTGAAAAAAGGCATGGCCGGGCTGTCGGCGCCGGTCATCCACGGCAAGGTCGGGCTGCGCGCCTCGATCACCGGCGATATCGTGATGGACGAGGTTTTCGTCCCGACGGAAAACCAGTTGCCCAAGGCGAGCGGCCTGAAAGGCCCGTTCACCTGCCTGAATTCGGCCCGCTATGGCATTGCCTGGGGCGCCTTGGGCGCGGCCGAAGCCTGCTGGCACACAGCGCGGCAATACACGCTGGAGCGCAAGCAGTTCGACCGGCCGCTCGCCGCCAACCAGCTCGTGCAGAAAAAACGGGTAGATATGCAGACCGAAATCAGCCTCGGCATCCAGAGCG
>CAYWNX010000170.1:0-6202 GCA_964459735.1 uncultured Dechloromonas sp.
GACCGGAACAGGTTCCTGCATGGCTCAAACCTCCTGAAGATATTTCTGCATAAGCAAGGCATGGCCCGCTGCCGGGTCCAGCACATAGGGTTCGAAACCGGCGCGTGCATACGAGCGCATGGCCGGGATATTGTTCGAGAGGATTTCCAGCGTCAGTTTGCAGCAGCCCAGTTGCCGGGCCTGTATTTCGGCCCATTGCAACAGCGCCTGGGCGATGCCCTGGCCGCGCACATCGGCATGCACGACGACATCGTGAATATTGAGCAAGGGCCTGGCGGCGAAGGTGGAGAAGCCGGCAAAGCAGTTGATCAGGCCAACCGGCTTTTCGCCCATAAAAGCCAGTGCACCGTGGAAGGTCGGCAGGGCTTTCAATTGTTCGACCAGATGCGCCCGAGCGTAGTCGGAAAGACCTTCACCACCGCCCATCGGGTCACGGGCGTAGTGTTCAAGGAGGTTTAACCAAGACTCGGAATCTGCCCCGTTTTTCAGGTCGACCGTAACAACTCGTAGTGTCATCAGATCACCGCCCAGCTACAAACCAAGCTCGCCCCACAGGGCATCGACACGTTTCTTGACGCCATCATCCATCACGATCGGCCGCCCCCATTCGCGGCTCGTTTCGCCCGGCCATTTATTGGTCGCATCCAGCCCCATCTTGGAACCGAGACCTGCGACCGGGCTGGCGAAATCGAGGTAGTCGATCGGCGTGTTATCGACCAGCGTCGTGTCGCGCGTTGCGTCCATCCGCGTCGTCATCGCCCAGACCACTTCCTTCCAGTCGCGGATGTCGATGTCGTCGTCCACCACGATGATCGTCTTGGTGTACATGAACTGGCGCAGAAAGCTCCAGATGCCGAACATGATCCGCTTGGCGTGGCCGGGATACTGTTTCTTGATGCTGACGATGGCCAGCCGGTAGGAGCAGCCTTCGGGTGGCAGGTAGAAATCGACGATTTCCGGATACTGCTTCTGCAACAGCGGCACGAAGACTTCGTTCAGCGCAACGCCGAGGATGGCCGGTTCGTCGGGCGGTTTGCCGGTGTAAGTGCTGTGGTAAATCGGGTTTTTCCGCATGGTGATGCGGTCGACCGTGAAAACCGGGAAATTTGCCTGCTCGTTGTAGTAACCGGTGTGGTCGCCATACGGCCCTTCGAGCGCCATTTCATCGGGATGAATCACCCCTTCCAGCACGATTTCGGCCGAAGCCGGCACTTGCAGGGCTGAGCCGATGCATTTCACCAGTTCCGTCTTGCCACCGCGCAGCAGGCCGGCGAACTGGTATTCCGACAGCGAATCCGGCACCGGCGTCACCGCGCCGAGGATGGTCGCCGGATCGCAACCGAGCACCACCGCCACCGGGAAAGGCTGGCCCGGATTGGCCAACTGGTGATCGCGGAAATCCAGCGCCCCGCCGCGATGCGCCAGCCAGCGCATGATCAGCTTGTTCGGCCCCAACACCTGCTGGCGGTAGATGCCGAGATTCTGCCGGTTCTTGTGCGGGCCTTTGGTAACAACCAGGCCCCAAGTGATCAGCGGCGCCACATCGCCCGGCCAGCAATGCTGAATCGGCAGACGCGACAAATCAACATCTTTCCCTTCCCAAACAATGTCCTGACAAGCTGCGGTCGACACCGTTTTCGGCGCCATATTCAGCACCTGTTTGAGGATAGGCAGCTTGTCCCAGGCGTCCTTCAAGCCCTTCGGCGGTTCCGGCTCCTTCAGGTAGGCGAGCAATTTGCCGACTTCACGCAGCGCCTGCACCGACTCTTCGCCCATGCCGAGCGCCACCCGTTTCGGCGTGCCGAACAGGTTGGCGAGCACCGGAATGGTGTGACGGGTTTGCCCCGTTTTTGGCTTCTCGAACAGAATGGCCGGACCTTCGGCGCGCAGCACGCGGTCGCAGATTTCGGTCATTTCGAGGTGGGTATCGACCTCGACGCCAACCCGCTTCAGTTCGCCGGTCTTTTCAAGTTGCGCCATGAAGTCGCGCAGATCGTGGTATTTCATCGGGTCAGCCTTCAGACGCAGCGTTGCTCAACGGGTTTCGCCGACAATTTTTTGATAGACGAACGCCGCCACGGCCAGCGTCATGTTTTGCTCCGGCTTGATGAACTTTATGCCGTGCAGGAAGGGCATGAGCGGATCAGTCTTATCCTCGGTCACCGTGCAGATGAGACTGTCGAACACCGCATAGGACTGCATATCGTTAATCAGAATCTTGAACTTGACGTTAATGGTATCGCCCTTGCCACCGAGCCGCCCTTTGGCCCGCAAGGCGGCACCGCCGGTGCTCAGATTGGCGATCTTGCCGGCGCTTACCCCGGTTTGCCCATCCTGAGCGACGGAAGCGATCAGATCGACGTCGACCCGCGAGTCCTTGCGAATTTCCAGTCCACGCACTTCCCGCGGATACGACAGGTGAACATGCGGAAACGGCACGCTGGTTTGCCTGGCCACAACACTGGTAAACGCATAAGCATTTTGCCCGGAGAAGAAACGAACAATGAACGACTGCCCTTCCTTGAGCATGACGAATTCACCCTCGGCTTCCGGTACGCTGACAATCAGCCCGCGATTTTTCAGGTAGCCGATCAGCTTGACGGTCAGGCGCGGCGCCTCGGCCGAACTTTGCATCTGCAAGGCATCGCCGATGCGGATTTTCGTCGCTTCCAGCGTCGACATCGACTCCCGCGAAGGCGGCGCCTCCTTGGCCACCGGGGCTTGCTCCAGCGGTGCGCTACGCTCGTGCAGGTTGCGGTAAAGGCCGCGCTGAACAAGTATTTCGCATTGATGCGCGCTTTCGACAATCGCCCCGCGCTTGAGCAGCAAAACGCGGTTGCCGTCATAAAGTGGGTGAAGCAGGGGCTTGCCGACTTCAATATCCTTGACCCCGATCTTGGTAAATTCACTTTGCTTTTCGCCAGCCACCACGCCCCCCCCCATTTCAATAATCGACCGGCCAATGATCCGCCAGGAAAGCAGTCTTCAAGATATATCGATTTATCCGGCAAACAGCCGGGAAAACCCGAAATCGAGCACGATACCAATAAATATCGCCAGCCCGACATAGGTATTGTGCAGAAATGCCTTGAAACAGGCCATCCGCTCACGCCCCCGAATCCAGACAAAGTGCATCCCCATGATTCCGGCCGCGACAGTCAGGCCGAGGTAAAACGCCCAGCCCAGATGCAGGCGGTAGCCGACCCCGCCGATGATCAGCAGCGTCGCCGCGTAGCACAGCATCACCGCCAGCACATCGAAACGACCGAAAGTGATGGCCGAGGTCTTGATGCCGATTTTCAGGTCATCTTCGCGGTCGACCATGGCATATTCGGTATCGTAGGCCACCGCCCAGAAAACATTGGCCAGCAGCAGCAACCATGCCTCGAGCGGCACGCCGCCCAGATGCGCCGCGTAGGCCATCGGGATGCCGAAACCAAAGGCGACGCCAAGGTAAGCTTGCGGAATGGCGATGAAGCGCTTGGTGAATGGGTAGCTGGCGGCGAGAAAAACGGCCGGCACCGAGAGCCAGATCACCAGCCGGTTGCCAAGCAGGACAACCAGCAAAAACGCCATCAGTGAAAGGGCTGCGAAGAGCGCGAGCGCTTCCTTCGTCGTCACCTGGCCGGAAGTCAGCGGGCGCGCCTTGGTACGTTCGACATGGCGATCAAAATCGCGATCGGCGTAGTCGTTGATGACGCATCCCGCCGAACGCATCAGCACGGTGCCGAGCACGAAAACCCACAGCACCATCCAGGCCGGCCGGCCATTTGACGAGAGCCACAAGGCCCACAGCGTCGGCCAGAGCAGCAGCAGAATGCCGATTGGCTTGTCGAGCCGCATCAATCGCTCGTAAAGGTCGAGCTTTTCTTTCAGGGCTGGCCAGTTCATGCGGCGATCTTACCTTGGCAACCCGGCGCAGCCGCGACCGCGGCAAGCCTGGGCGGGATAGTCGAGAAACCGGGCACCTCAGGCGCCCCTGGTCCGGGATGCCTGTTGCCAGGCAACCACCACCTGCCCGGAAGCAGCCAGAATGGCCTGGTAGCGTTCCGGCGGCAAGGCATGGCGCAGAGAGGCGAAGAGCTGCAGCGTGCCCTCCTGGGCCAGCGGCGACTTGGGCGCAGCATCGGACAACAGGCAGATCTGGATGCTGGCCAGCGCGTCGGCCAGCAGGCGCCAACCCAGTTCCGGCATCTGTTGCGTCAGCACCACCATCATGCTGCCCAGCGGCTGCACGATGCCTTTTGCCTGCTCGGCCGTTTCGCAGGCCGCCATCGCATGCCACAAGGCAAGGTGGATGCTGCGGCGCAGTTCAATTTTGAAGTCGATGGCATCGGCCTCGACCGTGGCGATCTGTTCGAAATACTTCTGAAAAAGCATATCGTCGCGCGCCTCCAGCCGGGTCCGCAAGCCGCCGATCAAGGCCGTCAGCGGATGGATGGCCTCCAGCTTGAAGGCCTGGGTATAAGCCAGCCCCCACTGGTCGAGGCCGCTGATCAGCAAAGCCAGACGCAGCGCCCGCGCCTCGTCGCTGCCGCCTTCCCGGCACCAGTCGAAACAATGCGCCGCCACCTCGCCCAGCACCCCGACATCCGGCGCCGCATCGGGCACCGCCGCCTGGCGGAAAACCCCGGCAAACACATCCTGCGCCATCCGCGCCGCCAGGCGCTGGGTATCGGCATTGGCCAAGGCGGCAAGTTGATCGGCGGGAATCGAGGCGGCAGTCGTCATGGCGAATCGGGATCGGGAAAAAGCGACATTTTAACGGGGTGCCGGCTGGCTGACGCTGAATGCTACGGTCGACCGGGAAAAAGGGCGAAAATTGGAATGCTGGGGACTACGCCAATGGTGGGAGACGACCCCCAAGCGGAAATAGCCAACTTTGGAGAGCATATGTTCAAGAACGTTGGACATGACCCTTGGGCTGTAGACTGGCAACATCCGCAGCCAGGACGTCCGTTTCAATAAAGCTGCAAGAGCCCAACTTCTCGCTACAAATCGCGCGGGCGATAGTCATCCGTGTCGAAACTTCCGCTCTTGAGGCGCTCACGTCTCGTTCGCTCGGCCTCCAACCCCATGTCGATATAGTACAGAAGCGACATTGCTCCACCAAGCCCACCACCGACGCGAAGCTCCAAGTCAAAAATCGTTGTTGACTCCAAGTACTTGTGCGACACCAAATTCAATACTGTCGAAAGGCCATCTAAAGCTGCTGTCACTTTGAGCCGGGAGGCAGATTTCAGTGGCTCGGCTACTCGCCTCAGCGCAAGGTCTAGATCACGATGGGCAAGGTGGCGATTTCTCCAGTCACGGCAGAAATCAGAAGCCGATAATGCTTCCGCCACAGCGACGGAAACTCGCGCCTTGAGGCCAGAGTCCGTCACCGCTGCTTCAAGTGAACGTATCGAGAGATTGGGCTTGCCCATTGACTTTGGCGAGTCCGTCAGCCGAGCAATATGGAGGATGAGCCCCTCCCACAGCGAGTCTTGCACGATACGCGTAAAGGCCGGAGCTGCACTGTTAAGGAGTTCGACGCGCGACTCCTTTGTTCCGAACAACACCAAATATTCAGTCCACGTGCGATATAGCCCAGCGACCTCCTGCCACAGCTGCGAATAGATCGAGCCAAGCTCCTCCCCCATCGCGGCCACGTTCTCGAGTCGTGCTTGGTCGGACGTCAGTTCATGCGATGCCATTTGTGCGCTCTAACCTAAATTTAAGGGGTAGGTAGCAGTTGCCCAGCTCAAGAAGCGCTGCAAATCATATCGCATATCTATGGGCCGCTTCTGGCCCATTTTTGCCCGTGAAGAAAGTCACCGCTCCTCCCCCCGAAGCGCCCGCACAGCAGCCTGCAGCCGCTCCGGCGTCGCCTCCGCTACCGCAACCGCCTTGCCGGCACGCAGCCTGATCTTCGAAAACCCCCCGCGCCGGAACGGCGTTTTCATCGCCACGCCATCGATTCGCGAGAAATAGCTGCCCCACAGCCCGGTCAGCGCCAGCGGCACGACCGGCACCGGATTGGCGGCGAGGATGCGGCTGATCCCCGGGCGGAAGGGTTGCAGTTCGCCGTCCCGGGTGATCTGGCCTTCCGGAAAAAGGCCGACCAGGTCGCCGTCGGCCAGGGCTTGGCTAACTTCGGCGAAAGCCTTTTCCATCAATGCCGGGTCTTCCTTGGCCGAGGCGATGGGGATCGCCCCGCAGT
>CAYWNX010000171.1:0-2375 GCA_964459735.1 uncultured Dechloromonas sp.
TCACGGTCGTCCATGCCACGTAGCGACCAGTTCCACTCCTTGACGCCCTCGGTCCGCATTTCAAGGCGCAAGAAAGCCATCGCCCGACGAATTCCCGGGTTTTCACGGGCCAGCGTCTGCTCCTCGGCAGTCGCCGGACTGGCTTTGGGTGGCGGCATCACCGTGCGCCCCAACTCCTCATCGGCGAGGTTGCCGTAGAAACTGGCCTGCCCGGCAATCTTTTCAAACAGCGCATCGGCTTCGCTGGTACGGCCACCGGCCTTCTGGGCGCGGCCCAGCCAGTAAGTCCATTCGGGCAAGGCGGCGAGCGTCGCGGGCATCGCCAGAATGGTGTCGCGGACAACGCCCCACTCCTGGGCCCGTAGTGCCGCCCGCACTTTCCACTGATACGCCTCATCCGAGAGCATTGTTTTGCCGGCATTGGCATACCAGGTCAGGGCGTCCGGCAGGTGACGCTTGGCTGCTTGCAGGCCGATCTGGCCCCAGGCCCACTGCCGCTCGGCATCCTGCAACCGGAGCTTTATTTTTTCCAGTTCGTCGGCGGCGACCCGCGGGTCGTTCATGGCAATGCGCTGGATGGCAATCGCCGCTAATTCGCGGCCGGTACGGCTGGCCGACCAGTTACCCGGCTGCCGCACCAGATATGCCATAGCACTATTGATCGCGCTATCGAAGGCGCGGCCATCCGGCACCTGATTTTCCGGCAAATAGTTCAACGTGGTCTTGGCCGAGCCCGGCCGGTTTGCTTCGATCTGGCGATGGACGCGAGTCCAGACATCGTCAGCCGACAGGCGCTGGCTGGCGACCAGTGTGTCGAAGACGGCGCGGCAGGGCTCGGGCGGCTCCAGTTGCGTCAACCAGAGCTTTTCCGCTTCGTCGAACACGCTTTTGTCGTCCCGGGCGAGCCGGGCTTGCTGGTTGTAGCAGGTCACGTCAGGCTCAGGCGCCAGCATCCGGGCGTACTCGGTTTCTACCTCGTTCCACGTGGAACGCTTGCCCAGCCAGCGTATCCAGTCGGCGCGCAGTTTTTCCACCACATAACTTTTTTCGTAACGGGCAAAAAAATTCTGCAAGGCGGCGGAATCGCCTTGCTCCATGAACATCCGCAGACGGTAGTTTTCGACGTAAGGGGCGAGTTCGTGGGTGCCGAGCTGGGCGGCGGCGCGCTCCAGTTTGTTGCGGTCACCGGCGCGGAAAGCGTCGCGTGCGGCAAGGAAAGCAGTGTCGCGGCTATCCTGGGCAAAACCGGGAAAGGCGAGCGAGAGGCCGAGAAGGAGAACGCTGAACTTCATGCTAGATTCGCTTGATGATGCAAGCGAACGAGGATAACACGGCCTGGCGACAGGCGTTGCGGCGTGAAATGGTGGCGCGACGGGCGGCGCTGGGCGACTCGGCGCATGGCGAACTTTCGGCCCGCATCGTGGCTCACTTGCGAGCCGCCCTGCCGGCCCCCGGGGTGGTGGCTTTTTGCTGGCCGATCAAGCATGAACCGGACGTCCGGGCCATTGTTGAGCGGTGGGCGACAGCGGGTTGCCGGGCGAGCTTGCCGGTTGTCGTGGCAGAGGACGCGGCACTAGCTTTTCGTGAGTGGACCACCGAAACGCCGCTCGAAGCCGACCGCTACGGCATCCCGACGCCGGTAACGGGTACCTGGCTGATACCGGACCTGATTCTTTTACCGCTGAACGGTTTCGATGCCGCTGGCTATCGCCTCGGTTACGGTGGCGGCTATTTCGACCGGACGCTGGCAGCGCTCTCCCCTCGCCCGTTGGCGGTGGGTGTTGGTTTCGAGATCAATCGGCTGGATAGCATCCGGCCGGAAAGCCACGATCAACGGCTCGACTGGATCGTCACCGAAGCTGGCGCGTTCAGGCCTGTTGGCGCCTGAGGCCGTAGATGCCAAGGGCGAAAAAGAGTCCGACCAAGCCAGCCAGTACCGCCTGCCGCATATCGTGAAGGCCGGTCCGCATCGCCAGTTCCAGCGTGTAGCCGTGGTGCAGGGCAAGCAGCAGGGAGGCAATGGCGATGGCCAGCCAGGTTCGGCTGACGCTGCGGGGCAGATCCCGGCGCAAATAAAGTTCGATCGACAGACCCGCCGCGACGGACTGGGTGATCAAGGCACCGATCAGGCACCACAAGGCAATGCTGTAGGAAGTCATGCGTTCTGGCAGGCCTTGGTAAAGCGCTGCAATGCCTCGTCCAGAGTACTGCGCGGGCAGCCGAAATTCAGGCGTAGCCAGCCAGGAGCAGCAAAATCGGCACCATCGGAGAGGCCGAGGCCATGCGCTTCGAAATGCGCCGCCGGCTGGGCGAGGCCAAGCTGGCGGACGTCGATCCAGGCCAGGTAGGTCGCTTCGACGTGACTCATTTTTACC
>CAYWNX010000171.1:2475-6192 GCA_964459735.1 uncultured Dechloromonas sp.
ACGTGCGGCACGATGCCGTTCATTGCATGCAGGAAGCGGCGGCGCAAACCGGCGTCGGGAATGACCGCAAAAGCGCAACCGAGGCCGGGGATGTTGTAGGTTTTCGACGGCGCCATCAGCGTGATGCTGCGTTTCGCGGCTTCGGGAGAAAGACTGGCGAACGGGATATGACGCTTCTCGGTGTCGAGAATCAGACCGCAGTGGATTTCGTCGGAACAGACGATCAGGTCGTTTTTTTCGGCAAAGGCGACGAGATCAAGCAATTCCGCACGATTCCAGCAGCGGCCAACCGGGTTGTGCGGGTGGCAGAGCAGGAAAAGCCGGGTTGCTGCGGTCAACGCGTTTTTCAGGGCAATTTTGTCCCAATGCCAATGGCCGTCGGTACAGGCCAGTTCGACCCGGTTGAGCCGGCGGTCGGAAAAATGCGGTGCGGAGAGAAAGGGGGGATAGATCGGCGTCGCCGTCAGCACCTCGCCGTCGACTGTCCGGCAGGCAATGTTGAGACCGCTGACCAGCCCCGGCAACCAGACAATCCACTCTGCCTCAATCGACCAGCTGTATTCAGTTTCAAGGTGAGTGAGCACTGACTCTGTGAGCGACGGCCAGGCACCGCCATAGCCGAAGACACCATGGCCAATGCGTTGCTGCAGGGCATCGAGCACGGCAGGCGGAGCGGCGAAATCCATATCCGCCACCCACAGCGGCAGGATGTCGCGACCGGCGTACTTGCCCCACTTGATGGAGTCGGAGTGGCGCCGGTCGATCGGCGTATCGAAAATACTCAAACTTCGAGGTGCTGAAACAAGGCGGTCGAGAGGTAGCGTTCGCCGAAGGAGGGAATCACGACGACGATCAGCTTGCCGGCGTTTTCCGGCCGTCTGGCCAGTTCGAGCGCTGCCCAGGTTGCGGCCCCGGAGGAAATGCCGACCAGCAAGCCCTCCTCCGTAGCCATGCGGCGGGCAATGGTGAAGGCGTCATCGTTCTTGACGCGAATCACTTCGTCGTAAATCGCCGTATTCAGCACGCCCGGGACAAAACCGGCACCGATTCCCTGAATCGGGTGCGGCCCCTTGCTGCCACCTGACAACACCGGCGAAGCATCCGGCTCGACCGCAACGATCTTGACGCCCGGTTTCCTGGCTTTCAGCACTTCGCCAACGCCGGTCACGGTGCCACCGGTACCGACACCGGCGACGAAGATATCCACCTGGCCATCGGTATCGCGCCAGACTTCCTCGGCCGTCGTGCTGCGGTGAACCTCCGGATTGGCCGGATTTTCAAATTGCTGCGGGATGAAATAACGGGCATCGGCCGCAGCCAGCTCTTCGGCCCGCTTGATGGCACCGGCCATGCCTTCCGGTCCCGGCGTCAGGATCAGTTCGGCACCGTAGGCCTTGAGCAGCAACTTGCGCTCGCGGCTCATCGTTTCCGCCATCACAAAGGGGGATTTGATGCCGCGTGCCGCACAGACCATGGCCAGACCGATGCCGGTATTGCCGGAAGTCGGCTCGAGAACGACGGTATCGGGACCGATCTTGCCGGCTGCCACCGCCGCATCGAGCATCGAGACGGCGATCCTATCCTTGACGCTGTGACCGGGATTGAAAAATTCCAGCTTGGCCACGATGGTGGCGACGCAGCCGGTGGTGACGCGATTGAGTTGAACCAGCGGTGTGTTGCCGACCAGTTCGGTGACGTTATTGGCGATTTTCATGGCGGGACTCGGGATGAAGAATGGGAATTGTAGGCGACTCTGCGACCGCTGTGGGTGGGGAGACAATCGGCCTGCGGCAGACCGAACAGGCTGCCTTGCCCGAAATCCATCCCGGCGGTGCACGCCCGAACGAAATCCGGGCCACTTTCGATGCCGCTCAATTGCGTGGCGATACCGGCGCTATTGGCCACATCGAGCACCGCCCTGCCCTCGTCCGGTCGCAGTTTCAGAATATTCGGCTGCAAGGCGAGCAGCCCATCGAGCTCAGGCGTCGATGAAAACCCGCTCAAGGCTAGGCGGTAACCGCGCTGCCGGTAGTTGTACAAGGCCTGGCCCAAAGATGTCTGGTGGCCGATCTGCCGGGCGTTGATCTCGAGCACGATATCAGCAGGAGCCAAGCCACAACGCTTGAGGATCGCCTCATAAACCATCCCGTGCTGGCTCTGGACAGCCAGCAGGTGGCGTGGATGAACGGCAAGCTGCAAATAGCCGCCGGCATGCCTTTGTTGAGCCAGGAAATTGAGCGCATGCAGGATACGACTCAGGCGGTCGAAATGGACCACCGACTCGGCGGTTTCGCACCAAGCATATGCTTCCTCGCTGCTTACCGGCGAGCCATCCTCACGCCGGGCGCTGAGCGTTGCCTGATGCCCGACCACCCGTTCCTGCCGCAAGTCGACGATCGGCTGGAACAGCGAACCAAGCCGCAAGCCCTTGTGCCAGGCGGCAGCCCGCTCGCCATCGAGATACAGCATGCTGTCCTCGGCGCAGTCGGCGGCATTGAAATAGCGCACCAGATCGGTCAATGGCATGACGGCTCCTATTTCTTCAGGTAAATCTGGTCGAAAGTGCCGCCATCGGCAAAGTGCAGCTTCTGCGCCTTCTGCCAGCCGCCGAAGGTGTCGTCGATGGTGACCAGCTTCAGCTTCGGGAACTGCGCTGCGTATTTGGCTGCCACCTTGGCATCGCGCGGCCGGTAATAGTGCCTGGCGGCGATGTTCTGACCTTCTTCGGAGTACAGATAATCGAGGTAGGCCTGCGCCGTCAGCCGCGTACCGCGCTTTTCGACCACCTTGTCGACCACCGCCACCGGCGGTTCGGCGAGGATCGAGAGACTGGGCGGGACGATTTCGAATTTATCCTTGCCTATTTCATTGACTGCCAGTTGCGCCTCGTTTTCCCAGGCAATCAGCACGTCGCCCAGACCCCGTTCGACAAAGGTCGTGGTCGAACCTCGGGCCCCGGAGTCCAGCACCGGGACATTCTTGAAGATTGCCGTGACCAGTTCCTTCGCCTTCTGCTCATTTCCGCCCGGCTGCTTGAGCGCCCAGGCCCAGGCGGCGAGATAGTTCCAGCGGGCGCCACCCGAGGTTTTGGGGTTGGGTGTAATGACGGCGATGCCCGGTCTGGCCAGATCGCCCCAGTCCCGGATATTCTTCGGATTACCCTTGCGCACCAGGAAAACGATAGTCGAGGTATAAGGCGATGAATTGTGCGGGAAACGCTTCTGCCAGTCGGCCGGGATCAATTGGCGTTCGACCAGCGCATCAATGTCGTAAGCCAGCGCCAGGGTCACGACATCAGCCTCCAGACCATCGCGCACGCCCATCGCCTGCTTGCCGGAACCGCCATGCGACTGGCGAATAGTCACGGTCTGACCGGTCTTGCCTTGCCAGTGCTTGTTGAACGCGGCATTGAAGTCTTTATAAAGCTCGCGGGTCGGATCGTAGGAAACATTAAGCAAGCTTGTTTGAGCGACGGCGGAGCCGATCGTGAATGCTGCGGTCAACACCGCTGAAAGGGCCAATTTGCGCATAAAAATCTCCAGTCAAAATGCGTAAAACTCGGGATGACTGAAGTCTAGGCAGGTTATATTATGCTGTAAAAGAATTAATTAACAATTAACTATAACAAAATAGAATATACACGGTACTGCAAGCCATCTTCGCCATCACCGTGGTGAAAACGTTTAAACTCGTTTGACTATGCTGGATAGTTCGCCC
>CAYWNX010000172.1:0-6191 GCA_964459735.1 uncultured Dechloromonas sp.
CCTGCGTTGCTCGGCACCTCGCAAGGGGCCCGGTGAAACGACCCGGACTGAAACAGTTGCGCCGTCATTCCCGCGCAGGCGGGAATCCATTTGCGGCCTGGACTCCCGCCTCCGCGGGAGTGATGGGGGCCGTGTTTTGGTGATTGGATGGTTTTCCCCCTCCCCTTTATGTCCCGTAGGGACGGTATCCCTTGGGGCAAGGGGAGGGCTGGGGCGGGACTGACTAGACGTAGGGAGTCTCGCCTTCGCGCTGCGGTCAACGCTGAAATTCAGGCAATTTTGCATGGCATTTCTTTCGTAATCTTTGCTTCGGCCAGCATGGCAAGCAGACTTGCTGTGCAGCGGGGCGGTGGGTTTGCCGGCAATATGCCGCGCCCGACCAGCCCGCGATGCAGGGCGATGGTTTCCGGTAGCGGCAAGCCCACGGCGGCCAGTGCGGCGGCGTGGTCGGCGAGTTCGGCCGCAGGTAGCGATGCTGTGCAGCGACCGGCTGCCATCAGGTGAATCCGTTCGGCCCAGCGGTAGGCGAAATCGATATCGTGCGTCGCCAGCAACAGCGTGATGCCGTCGGCGTGCAGAGCATCGAGTACGGCCAGCAATTCCTGTTGCATGGCATGGTCGAGGCCGGCCATCGGCTCGTCGAGAATCAGCAGTTCCGGCTGCATGGCCAGCACGCCGGCGATGCAGACGCGTTTTTTCTGGCCGAAGCTCAGGTTATGCACCGCCTTGTCGGCGTGTCCGGCCATGCCGACTGCCTGCAAGGCGGCAGCGACGCGTTGCCGCACGGTCGCCATGTCCAGCCCGAGGTTGAGCGGCCCGAAAGAAACATCCTCCTGAACGCTGGCGGAAAAAAGCTGGTGGTCCGGGTTCTGGAAAACCATGCCGACTTTGCCGCGTAGCTGGCGCAAGCCGGCCCGGCGGTAATCGACCTCGACGCCGGCATAGCGGACCAGGCCGCTGTTCGGTCGCAACAGGCCGTTGGCGTGCTGGAACAGGGTCGTCTTGCCCGAACCGTTGGCGCCGATCAGCACATTGCGGCTGCCGCGCCGGATCGCCAGCGAACAGTCACTCAGCCCGATGCTGCCATCGGGATAGCGATAGCTGACTGCGTGCAGTTCGAGCAGCGGGGCGTTCATGCCAGCCTCACGGCGAGGGCGATCAAGCCGCCGCCGGCCAGTGCGGCGATGCTGCAATCGCGGCGGCTATGGGCAAATGTCGGTTCGAGAAAGCGCAAAGGGCCGTCGTTGCTGCGCGCCTGGGCGGCGACATGCAGGGCGTGCGCCCGCTGCCAGACCTGCAGCGTCAGATTTGCCGCCAGCCCGCCTAGCGAGCGCATGGCCAGCCGGGGCGTGGCATAGCCGAGGCGGGCCGCTTGCGCGGTCAGCGTTTCATGCACGGCGGCGGAAAAAACGAACAGCATGCGGTAGCAGAGGACCATGATTTCGAGCAGTAGCTCGGGCGTTTTCAGGCGGCGGAGCAGGACGATCAGGTCGATCAGCGGTGTCGTCAGCACGAGAAAAAGCAGCGCGGCCAGCGCCCCGAGCGAACGGCTGCCGACTTCGGCCAGCTTGTGCCGGCCACCCGGCGCCATCTGCAACTGCGCTGCACCGTCGCTGACTTCCAGTGAAAAGGCCAGCGACAGGCTGCCCAGCGCGAGAAAAAGCAAGGCCGGCGCGGCAACGCGCAGATAACGGCCGGGCGCGATGCCGGCGCCGAGCCAGGTGACCGCCACCAGCAGGCCGCTGACGATTGCTGCGGTCAACGGCGAATTTGCGGCAAAAACCGCGACAAAGCCGCTCGCCGCAAAAAGTCCCTTGGCCGCCGGCGAAACCTGGCGCCAGCGATTGGCGTAGGCCGACTGCTCAATCAGCACCGGACTGCTGCTCCTGGTTTTGTTGCGGGTTTGCCGGCTCCTGCTGCTTTGCGACTTCGCGCCGCATTTTTTCGCGGGTTACCGAAACACCGAGGTAGTAGCCGATGAAGCCGGCCCCCAGCGCCGCCTGCAAGGCGAACAGCAGCGAGGAAATTTCGCCGCTGGCCGGTTCGAGGATCGGCTCGAACCACGGCCGGTAAGCCGGGGCGATTTCACCGATCAGATCCCGGGCCTTGTTGTCGGCCCCGGCAAAAATCTCGGCCGGCTGGCCAGCGGCATCCGGTCCCGGCTTCTCGACCAGCCACAGAGGCAGGGCGACGAGCAGCGCGACGGCGAGCAGCAGCAGGATATTTTTATGCTTTTTCATGCCCGCAACTCACTGGCCGGCAGCAGCTTCATGTCCTGCAATTCCTGCGGGTTGAAGCGGGCCAGGGCGTTGAAAATGACTACGGTCAGCAGGCCTTCGCTGATTGCCAACGGAATCTGGGTCAGCGCAAAAATGCCGGCAAATTTGGCGAAGGCGGTGCTAAAGCCGCCTAGCGGATCGGGAAAGGCCCAGGCCAGTTGGGCCGAGGTCGTCACGTAGGTCAGCAGATCGGCCAGGCTGGCAGCGAGAAAGACGCTGACGGCAAAGGAAAGCTTGAGGCCACGGGCCAGCCGGAAAATTCCGGCGGCGGCAAAGGGGCCGACGATGGCCATCGAGAAAAGGTTGGCGCCCAGCGTGGTCAGGCCGCCGTGGGCCAGCAGCAGGGCCTGAAAAAGCAGCACCACGGCACCGATTGGCGCCATCGCGGCCGGGCCGAAGAGCAGGGCGCCGAGACCGGTGCCGGTGGGGTGCGAGCAACTGCCGGTGACCGAGGGCAGTTTCAGGGCCGAGAGGACGAAGGAGAAAGCGGCGGCGACGCCGAGCAGCATCCGCTGTTCCGGCTTGTCGCGGATGCGTTTGCGGACCGCGTGTAGGCCGTAGGCGACAAAAGGTGCCGAAGCGAGCGTCCAGCCGACCGCATGCGCGAAGGGCAAAAAGCCTTCCATGATGTGCATCTTTCTCTCCCACAGCGAGAAGTGGCAAAAAATGCCAAGCGGGGAAAGCAATTGCAGATCGGAAGAGGCGGCCGTAAACGCAAAGGCACAGGCGCAAATCAACAGAACCGCTCCCGTCACCCCGGGGATTGGCACTACGTTTGATTTAGGCCGGTCTTCTGGCTTGCCTTCAATCTAGCTTGCCAACCTTCCCGTGCGAACACAGTGGCGTAGGGCAAATTCGTCAGGCTTACAGCAGCGGGGGCTGCGCCGGAATGTCTTTTACAGAGTCACCGGCTTCCCGTTTCACCCGCCCCATGAGCATGGGGCAAGGCACCTAAAGCGGGGGCGATTATATGACAGAGTTAATTTGGCGCCAATGAAAAAGACCAATGGATATGGTCGTTGAAGGTTTGGCCACTTATTTGTGTTCAGCCTGAATCAAGCGATGAAATTCCGCCGGCGGTATGGCGCGGCTATACAAATATCCCTGGCACAAATCGACGCCAAGTGTCTTTAGCAGTTCAGCCTGCCTGTCGTTTTCAACCCCTTCCGCAATCGTGCTGAGCCCCAAAGCTTCCGCCATCGACACAATCGCGGTGGCGATGGCCTGCGCATCCTTGCTCTCCGGTAGATCCCGAACGAAGGCGATGTCGATCTTGAGGGAGTCGATCGGGAACTGGCGGAGGTAACTCAACGAGGAGTAACCGGTACCGAAGTCGTCGAGGGAGATACCCGCACCGATCGCCTTGATTTCCTGCAGCTTGGCGTTGAACAATTGCACATCCTGGGCTGCAACGGACTCGGTGAGTTCAACCACCAGGCGGTGCGGCGCCACTTTGGCCTGCGCCAGTGCGCTGCCGATACGCTGCACCAGATCCGGATGGTAGAAATCCAGGGCGGAAAAGTTAACCGCAACCGAAATTGAAGGATCGGCGCAGCGTGAAACCTCCGCCAGCGCCTGATCCAGCATCCAGTCGGTAATGCCGCCAACCAGCCCCAGCCGTTCGGCGATTGGAACGAATTCGCTGGGCGGAACTGCGCCCAGTTCCGGATCGGACCATCGAACCAGGGCTTCCGCCCCGGTTATGCGCTGATCAGACAGTCGGATCTTCGGTTGCAGTACCAGAGAAAGCTCGTTATTGCTCACCGCCTTGCGCAGGCGGCTTTCGATTTGCAGTTCCCGCCGCGAGGAACGGTGCAACTCTTCGGTGAACTCATTGATGCCGCCCTTTCCCGAGGTGCTCGCTCGGTCGCACGTCCATTGCGCGCCACGCAGCAACTGGTCGAACTTGCCACCCTGTTGGGAAATGCCGAAGGTGGCCGTCAATTGGCAGTGCATCGCGCCCCGAGCAAACGGCTGCCTGAGGATTTCCGCGAGAGAGGCAACCCGTCCGGCAACATTGTCCGGCATCAGGATCGCGAAAGTGTCTTCACGAACGCGGGCCGCGATTTCAGCAGAGTCCAGGAAATGACTGACCCGTTCTCCCAGTTCCTGAAGCGTCGAGATACTCCAGCGCTCGCCGTAAATGATGGAAAAACGGCGGAACTCCTCCAGGCGGAATACGACGAGGCGCGCTTGCCCATCCATGGGGCGGGTACATTTTTCGGCAAATCCCCGGTAGTTAAGGAGTCCGCTCTCCACGTCGTGCAGGGCCAGGTAGCGCATCCGATCCTCGGATCGTTGGCGTTCGCTCATGTCACGGACAAAGCCGGTGAAGAAGCGCTTCCCTTCCTGCACGAAGGCGGAAATGCCCACTTCGACCGGGAAACGCGTGCCGTCCTTGCGCTGGCCATCGAGTCGCTGGCCTCTGCCGAGCACATGCTTGACGCCTCGGTCGGGGCTGAATGCCTTCAAAAATCCGTCATGTTTTTCCTTGATCGGCGAGGGAACGATAATTGAAATGTTGGTCCCGAGAAACTCCTCCCTGGCCCGCCCAAACATGTTTACCGCGGCCGCATTCACATCGACGATGACACCTCGTTCATCGATGGTGAAAACAGCATCAAGGCTGGTCCCCAGTATCGAAGCTATCGCTTTACCGTCGTAAGGGAACATGCCTTTTCCTCCTTGAGTACGGTCGACTACGCCGCCCGAATCGCCCCGGGCCGGCTTTCAGTAGCCGTAGAAACCTTCACTACGGATGTCGTCATCCTCGACACCAGTCTCATTCAACAGGTCTTGCATTGCCTCGACGAACCGGGGAGGGCCGGCAAGGTAGTAAATTGCTGCCAACCGGCTGGCCGCAATATGCGTCAACAGACTCCTATCGATCTGTCCTGTCGGCCCGGACCATGCCTGTTTCGATTGGCCGATCTGCGTCATGGTCGCGATTAGTTGAAAGTTCGCCATGCCTTCCTCAAGCGCCTGTAATTCGGCAAGAAAGGCGGCATCCTGGGGGCGGCGGTTGGAATAGATCAGGACAAGACTTTGCGCCAACTGTTCCTTGGCGGCTTGCCGCAGGATGCTGACAAACGGTGTAATGCCAATTCCCCCGGCCATCATGATGGCCGGGCGCTTCCGGTCGTTGTGCAAGGTCAGGCTGCCGAATGCCCCGTCAAGTTCGACCTCAGCACCAACGGCAAGGGCGCTCATGGCTTGCTTGAAGGGGCTGCCCCGCATGCGTGTCGCAATCGTCAGGCCGTTTTCATGGGGGGCGCTAACAATCGAGAAGGTGTGACGGGCGGGCTGGACGTCATTGACGGCGGACACCGGCAAGACGAGATCGATCGCCTGACCGGCCTTGAAATCGAAGCCACCCGGCTTCTCGAAGTGAAATGCCATGGTGCCATCCGCGACCTGTTCACTGCCTTTGAAGTGTGCCTTGTAGGTGCTCATGTTCCTGCTCCTGGCCGTGTTTGTTGCTGCAAGCGATTGAGTACGCCAGCGACGATACAGTTGCCCGACCTATCTCCCAGACAATTTGAACAAATACGCCACCCACTCGCTTACAGCGCCTTCAAATAAGCCTCGGCCGCCGCAAAGCGCAGCAGCGAGCCAATGACGAGATCAAGAAAACCGAGCAGGTGGATTGGCTTCTCGGCGGCAATCCAGGCTTTGCCGGTTGAGCCGATCGGAATATGTACCCCCTCCGGCTCATCGAATTCCAGAATCACCGTCCGGCCAATGTCGGTGCTGCCCTTGACCACGGTCTGCGTCACACTTTGCGGCGTCCCAAAGAGCGCGCCCTGAGCTTCGCCGGTCGACTCGGTGATGCTATGGACGCGGGCCCGGAAGATTTTGCCCGGGTAGGCATCGACATAGAATTCCGAGAAGGCGTGCGGCTTGATGTACTCA
>CAYWNX010000173.1:0-6151 GCA_964459735.1 uncultured Dechloromonas sp.
ATGATGGCCGACAGCCCGCCAACCAATGAAACTGCCGCAGCCCAGCGCAAAGGCTTCGCATGTTGAATCAAATTTTCCGCCGGCCCTGCGCCGTCTGCGATTCCCGACATCCGCTCTGGCTCTGCGGATTTCGCCCGTTTTTCGTGTTGACCGCAGTTGCCGCCCCGCTTTTCATCAGCCTGTGGATTGCCTTTCTCGCCCTTGGCCTGCCCTTACCGGCAGTGGTCGGCGGCCCCTTCATCTGGCACGCGCATGAACTGATTTTCGGTTTCGGCCTGGCCGCAGTCGCCGGTTTCTCGCTCGCTGCAATCCCGGAGTTCACCGCCTCCAGCCCCGTCGACCGACTAAGCGTTCGCCTGCTGACCGGTCTCTGGCTACTCGGCCGCCTCGCCTTCTGGACTTCCGGGCTGCTCGGAAATATTGCCCTCGCCATCTCCGGCCTGGCCTATCTCGCGCTGCTCGGCGTCCTTGCCGCCCACCTCGCTCCCCGCCTGTTGCGCGACCCGAACCGGCGGCATCTCTCCTTCCTCTGGTCTTTCGGCGGCCTGGCCCTGGGCGTTGCCGGTTTTTACCTCGCCGCCCTGCGCGGCCAGCCGCCCGGCCCCTGGCTCCACGCCACGCTCGGCGTCCTGCTAATGCTGATCGTCGTCGCCATGAGCCGGATCTCGATGCGCATCGTCAATAACGCCATCGACGAAAGCACAGCCGATGGTGAAACGGCGAAGGTCGACTATCGCGCCCGGCCGCCCCGCCGCAACCTGGCCATTTTCTGCATCGGCCTCTACACACTGATCGAACTCGTCATGCCGGGCAGCCGGATCAGCGGCTGGCTGGCGCTGGCGACAGCGGCGGCCTTGCTCAACCTGCTCAACGACTGGCACGTCGGCCGTGCCCTGCTGCGCCGCTGGCCGCTGATGCTTTATAGCGTCTATGCGCTGATGGCCGCCGGCTACGGCAGCATGGGTCTGGCGCTGATTCTCGACGGCACCGGCTTCAGTGCCGGGCGCCATCTCCTCACCGTCGGCGCGCTCGGGCTGAATATCTATGTCGTGATGTGCATCGCCGGCCGCATTCACTGCGGTTACGCCCTCGACGAGCGGCGCTGGGTACCGATTGGCGCCCTGATGCTGGTGGCCGCTGCGCTGCTGCGTGCGGCCAGTGCCTGGGCGGGAAATGCGGGCCCGGCGCTACTTGGAATTTCCGGGCTGCTCTGGGCCGGCGCCTTCCTGCTTTACGCCCGGCACATGCTGCCCATCCTGCTCGCCCCGCGTCCGGACCGCGGCCTGGGTTGCGAAGGCGTTCTCCAAAACTGAAGCCATCGGTTGGGGCTGAATGTCACAGTCGTGAATTTGCCCGATTTTTGCCGTTGACCGCGCCCCGCAGGAAGTGCCCTTGGGGTGCAGCACGCGGCCTGGCCGGGAAAGATCGTCGTCGAGTTTCTCGGCATAAGGTATTGCCTTGCCCATATTTTCATCGCTCCCTGTTGACTATTGCATGCACACAAATGACAATTATTATCATTAACCTGATAATCTAGCCAGCCAACCGGTCCATCGGCCAGCCAGCGACCTTTCGCCCAGGAGGCCGAACATGTCCGATACCCCATTTCACGTCGTCGGCGGTGCGTTTGTCACCCACCAAACCCAAGCCGGCGATGCGCTTGCCCATATGCTGCGGCAGCGCAACCCGGCTGAAACCGCAACGGCCAAGCCCCTGGGTTCAAGGCGCCGGAAACTGTGGGAGGTATCGCACAAATTCCATTGCCCGATCGTCGGCGTCTGTTTCGAGGTCGATCACCTGCGCGCCACGATGGCCAAAGTGATGCATTTCCCGCGCGACACCACCGATTTCGTCCTGCATACAACCGCCGTTGGCGCCTGCGAAACGCGCACGCAGCTTGCCGAGTTGCTGCAGAAAAACATGGAAAAACGTTTCGAGGTTTCCATCCGCCGCTTTGCCGCCGCCAAGAACAGTGAAGCGTTGCGTGCCCTCTGGCAAGAAGCTGTCCGGACCGGCAGCGAGATCCCCGGCGCACTGTGGGCAAGCTGGACCCACCCGGCCTGCGACGCACTGCTCGAACAGGAAATCTATGGCGACATTCACATGATTCAACACCAGGTCGGCACCGGCACCCGCGCCGACCTCACCGCGCTGAAAACGCTCAAGGCGGAAAACGGGCAATTGCACAAGCAACTGCAGGAAGCACGACGGGAAGCGGAAACGCTGCGCACCGAGAAGGCAAATGCGACCCAACAGTTGAATCAGCGTATTTCGGAACTACTGGTCGAGTTGGCCGGCAAGGACGCCTGGCTGGCCAACCAGACCGGCCAGTTCGAAACGCTGCGCCAAAGCCTGCCCGATCTCAAGGACCGGCAAACCCTGGCTCGCCGCGCCAGCGATGCTGAAGCGCGCGCCCTTGCCCTGACCGCCCATGCCGCCGAACTGGAGGACAAAGTCGAGCATTTGCAGGCATTGGCAAGCCACGCCGAGGTAACCATCAATCATCTGCTCGCCGCCGGCAACCAGGCGGCCGCGCCGGCAAGCCCGTCAAAACAGGACGAGAGCGCAGCCCTCGCCGGCAAATGCATCCTTTGCGTCGGCGGCCGCTCAGGCGCGGTCGAAGGCTATCGCCAGATCGTCGAACAGCGCGGCGGCCGTTTTCTGCACCATGACGGCGGTCTGGAAGAAAGCCTGCACAGAATCGACGCCGCTCTGTCGGCCGCCGACCTGGTCGTCTGCCAGGCCGGCTGCATCAGCCACAACGCCTACTGGCGGGTCAAGGAGCAATGCAAGCGGACCGGCAAGCAATGCGTTTTCGTCAAAAGCGCCGGCATTTCCAGCTTCGGGCGACTGGTCAGCGAAGCCTGCGAGGGGGCAGCATTGACCAGTGGCGTCAACCCATCCGCTCTTGCAGCATCGCTTTCTTAAGCACGGTTTCAAAGCCAACTGCCATGCCAGGCAGAATTTTCTGGCACAACCTATCGTTGCCGGCCAGATGCTCCGGGATACCCAAATCAGTTCATTCACCCTGACATTCCAGTCCAGGGAGAACCGCCTGTCTCATGGCGCAAAAATACGGAAAAACTAAAGAATGAGATGTGCTTTAAAAATATTCCAAATTGTTGTCCAATAGGATTCAGATCGCCATTCGAATAACAACGCACGGCTGGTTCTGGATTTTTTCGTAACGACGTCATGGTCGCTCATGCCTCAAGGCAGTTCCACCGATGAATTGGGCGAACCTCTTGCATTAACATCCGAAGGGAGATGCCTGATGTATGCCCGACAGCTGTTCCATGCGCTGGGCTTGGCCCTGATTCTATTGACGAGTTCTGCGGTTCATGCCGCCGACAGCAAGGAGGCGCAGCGTGCCGATGTCAGAAACTCCACCAAGACCGTCCTGAAGCAACTTTACAAAGCCCAGCCTTCGGCCAGAAAAGTTGTTGAATCTGCGCCAGGCTACGCTGTTTTCAGCAATTTCGGCATGAAGATCCTGTTTGCCGGCGGCGGCACCGGCAACGGAATAGCTATCGACCGGGAAACCGGCGGGGAAGTCTTCATGAAGATGGTCGAGGTGCAGGCCGGCTTGGGAATTGGCGTCAAGAAATTCGGCCTGGTTTTTGTCTTCGAGAATCCTCAGACGCTCAGGCAATTTATCGACTCAGGCTGGGAGGGCGGTGCCCAGACGAGCATTGCGGCAACCGACGGCAAGCAGGGAATGTCCATGCAAGGGGCAATTTCGGTCAGCCCGGGCGTATGGCTTTTCCAGGTCACGGACAAGGGACTGGCAATGGAAGCGACCATCAAGGGGACAAAATATTACAAGAATCCGGATTTGAACTAGCCCGGAAAACATGATGCCTTAATGAAACGACAACTATAAGCGTGTCATAATTTGTAGCTATTTTGACTTAATCAACCTCTCTCCGACAGGAAAGTGATCATGAACAAGGTTTTAACCGTAGCCGCAACACTGATCTTTTCGATGCCACTGGCCTCACTGGCCCAGAACGCCCCACAGGCTGCTGGCATTGCAGCCACCGCACCGGGCCAGGCTGCCGTAGCCGAAGCCATTCAATTGCAGGGCAAGATCAAGTCGATTAACAAGAAGAACCGAACTGTCGTCATCGTCGGCGCGCAAGGTAACGAGATTTCCATGACATTGGGCGAAGAGGCCCGGAACTTCAATCAGCTTCGCGTTGGCGATCTGGTCACCTTGACCTACATCCAGGCCTTGGCGCTTGAACTGCGCAAGGTGGAAAACATGGTAAAAAGTGAGCGCGTCGAATCCGAAGAGGCGGTCCGCTCCAAACTGGGTGAAAAGCCAGCCGGTGCCATCAAGCGCTCGATTCGCGTCATAGCCGACGTCGTCGCCGTCAATCCGAAGGCCAAGACGGTGACCCTGCGCGGTCCGAAGCAAACCGTGGAACTGGCAATCGAGGACCCGGCCCAGTTCAAGGAAATCAAGGTGGGCGATCAGGTCGAAGCACTTTACACTGAGGCGGTCGCCCTGGAAGTCACGGCCGGAAAGACCAAGTAACCAAGCCGATCAAAACGCAGGGGCGAATGCCAGGCATTGGCCTCGTTAGCTAAGGATTTTGTTTGTCCATACCTTCTGTTCTTCGTGTCCTCGTCAAGCCTCTGGCACTGGGCACCCTGCTGGCGATGACCGGGTGCTCGGTCATCTGGCCGGCCTATGAGGCACCCCGGATCGATATGCCGCCGGCGGCGCTCAAACCACAGAGCATCGACAGCCAGTGGTGGAAAGCCTTTGGCGACCCGGTACTCGACCAACTGGTCCAGGATGCGCTGGTCAATAACTTTGATCTGGCCAAGGCCGCGGCCAATATCGAGGAGGCCAGGGCCAATGCGGGTGCTGCCCGCGCCTTGCTGTCGCCGCGGGTGGATGGCGTGGCGAAGGTTGGTGCAAGTCAGCGTCAACTGACCTATGCCGTGAACGAGAATGATCTTAACAAGGTCACCTCATCCGCAACGCTCGGTGCCGCCGTCAGTTGGGAAATTGACCTGTGGGATCGCATTCGGCAAATGAACGACGCTGCCCTGGCTCGGCTGTCCGCCTCCGAACATACGCGGAATGCCACGGCACTGTCGATTTCCTCGGCCGTCGTCGATACTTATCTGCAGTTGCGAACGTTGGACACCAAACTGATCAACACCCGTGACGCAGCAAGTAATCTGAAATACGCAGCCAACCTGGAATTCCGGCGCTGGAAGGCGGAAGCCGGTACCGAAATGGCCTACCGGCAAAGCCTCGCCGAACAGACAGCAACTGAAGCGCGCATCCCCGAAATCGAATTTGCCATCGCCAGAACCGAGTTGGCCTTGCAGCTTCTGGTTGGCCGCAACCCGCGCCAGATGCCTGAACCGCTGGTACGCAGCGCCCAGCTGAAGGTACCGGAAATGCCTCGCGAGTTCGACTCCGCCCTGCTACTCCGGCGTCCTGATGTCGCCTCGGCCGAACAAATGCTGGTGGCGGCACACGCCGACGTCAATGCAGCCCGCGCCGAACGTTATCCACGCTTGAACCTGTCGCTCTTGGCCGGCCTGATCGCCAGTTCGAGTGGCGTGATCACGGGATTCCCCCTGTTTTGGGATGCCAGCGCCGGCCTCACCGGCCCGATCTACGATGCCGGTCTGGTGCAATCCAAGACTGAAGGTGCGGCGGCGCGGCGCGAGCGAGCCGTGGCCCACTATCGCTACACGGTATCGCTGGCCTTCCGTGAGACTTACGAAGCGATGGTGTTGCGCGACACCAGCGACAGGCAGTTCGCCTCAACCGAGGCCGAAGTGGCGACCCGCAAGAAATCGCTGGTGCTGATGCAGAAAAGCTACGACGTCGGCCGTTCGAGCAAGTTTGAAGTGCTCTCCGAATCCATCAAGGTGCTGAATGCCGAGCTTTTGCTGGCCGATGCCCGTCAAAATCAACTTGTTGCCCGCAGCCAATATTTCAAGGCGCTGGGGGGAGGTTTCTGATGCTGTTCCATGTTTATACCGATCCGAAACCCGAGGGTTATTTCGTCAATGAACCCTTCGGTATTTACCGGACCGTACTCGATGCCGACTGGCTGCTTTATATTCTTCTGCCCTTTCTGCTGATAATGGTCGTGGCTCTCCTGATGCTGGCTTGGCG
>CAYWNX010000174.1:0-6134 GCA_964459735.1 uncultured Dechloromonas sp.
GGACATCGGCTTCCTGCCCGGCACCGAAGAGGAAAAGATGGCACCGTGGATGGGGGCCCTCGAAGACAACCTCGAAGTGCTGACCCACACTGACGAAGGCAGCAGCGGCCCGTACGGCGGTGAATGGGGCAAGGCGGCAACGCATGACATCATCCGTTCCCGGATCAAGGTCAAGTCGATGAACTTCATGCGCGGCCGAACCTTCCTGAAAAAATACCTGATCATCGACGAAGCACAAAATCTGACGCCGAAACAGATGAAAACTCTGATCACCCGCGCCGGCCCCGGTACCAAGGTCGTCTGCTTGGGCAACATCGCACAGATCGATACGCCTTACCTGACCGAAGGCAGTTCCGGCCTCACCTACGTCGTCGACCGCTTCAAGGGCTGGCCACACTCCGGTCACATAACGTTACAACGTGGCGAGCGTTCCCGCTTGGCTGACCATGCGGCTGAAGTGTTATAATTCTGTCCATTGATTAAAGGGGCCGTGTCAGTGACACGGCCTTTTCGTTTCAGCCACGGGCTGTCTCTGCCGGAGGAAATTTTTGAAACGTCGTGACTTTCTAGCATCGTGTGCCGCTCTCTCACTTGTCGTCTCCGACGCTTGGGCCACCAAAACGAAGAGCGCAGTCAAGCCTTCGGCCACTAAACCCACTGCCGCAAAACCAAAAACGGGGCAAGGCAAACCGGGCACGTCGAAACCCGGCAGCAAACCAACCAGCCAGCAAAGCAAAAAAATAAAACCCGCGCCGGCGCCTTCCGCTTCGGTAACGCATACGGCGGAAGATCCGATTACGGAAAAGCCACCCGCGGGAACCACTGCAGCCAAGCTGCCACCGGTCAAAGCACCCGAGCCACCCTCGGAATGGCGAACCTTCGAAATTACGACTACCGTCAATCTGAAAAGTGCTAGCGGCCTGAACCGATTATGGCTACCGCTACCGCTAAATCAGGACACCTTGTTCCAGCGAACTTTGGGCCATACCTGGGAGGGCAACCCCAGCACTTCCAGCATGCGGCGATTGCCTGATGGCGACCTTGAGGTCTTTCATTGCGAATGGCGCAATGGCAGCGAAGGAAAACTGCAGCTCAAAACCGTAGTCACCACCGCTGATCGCCACTTCGACATTACCAAGCGAACCGTTGCACCCGAGCGCGAAGATATCCTGCGCCGCAATCTGCAAGCTTCCCAGTTGATCCCGAATGAAGGCCTCGCCTTTCAACTCGGCGAGCGCATTCTCGGTCGGATCAAGGATCCCGTGGCACAAGCCAAGGCCGTGTATGACTGGGTAGTGGACAATTCGACTTACGATCCATCTTTACCGGGCTGTGGCACCGGCGACGTGCGCAGGCAGTTAATCAGTGGCCAATACGGTGGCCGATCGGCCGATATCAACGGACTGTTTGTAAGTATTTGTCGCGCCATTGGCATTCCGGCGCGCTGTGTTTACGGCTTGCGCGTTGCCCCATCACGCCTGTTTCGGAGTCTTGGCCTGCCCAATGACGATACAACGCGCAGTCAGCATGTTCGCGCCGAGTTCTACGTTCCCGGCTACGGCTGGATTCCGGTCGACCCCAGCGATGTTCGCCGCGCCATTGCGATGGAAGGGATGTCGGATCGCGACAGCAAACTACTCTCACTGAAAAAGATATTGTTCGGCGTCTGGGAGATGAACTGGATTGCCTTTAACGTCGGCACCGATGTCACGCTGCCAGGCCAGAATGCAGCGATGCCCTTCCTGCTGTTACCGCAACTGGAATCGCCAAGTGGCCGCCTTGATGGAACACAACCGACGGCCATTCAGTACACAATCAGCGCAAAACGCATCGAATTGTGAGTTGGTGCGCAACTTCTTAATTATCTGAGCTGACAAAGCCGCCACTGGCCAGATTCTCGAAACGGGTGAACTCGCCAATAAAGGCCATGCGTACAGTCCCAGTCGGACCATTCCGCTGCTTGCCAATAATAATTTCAGCAATACCTTTATCCGGCGTATCCGGCTTGTAATACTCCTCGCGATACATCATCAGGATTACGTCGGCATCTTGCTCGATAGCACCGGATTCCCGCAAGTCGGACATCATCGGCCGCTTGTCCGTACGCTCTTCCACCTTACGGGAGAGCTGCGACAGCGCAACGATCGGCACCTGCAGCTCCTTGGCCAGTGACTTGATCGAGCGGGAAATTTCCGAAACCTCGGTTGCCCGGTTTTCACCCTGCTTGTTGCCGCTCATCAACTGAATGTAGTCGATCACCAGCAAGCCGAGCTTGCCACCATACTGGCGCGCCAGACGCCGTGCCCGGGCGCGCAGACTGGCCGGCGTCAGACCACCGGTTTCGTCGATATAAATCGGCGCCTCATGCAATTTACCGAGGGCAAACGACAGCCGTGACCACTCATCATCATTCAAACGACCGCTTCGCACCCGGTGAGAATCCAGACGTCCGACCGAGGCCAGCATCCGCATCGCTAACTGGGCACCCCCCATTTCCATTGAGAAAACACCCACCGGCAGACCAGACTCGACCGCCACGTTCTCGGCAATATTCAAGGCAAAAGCTGTCTTGCCCATTGAAGGACGGCCGGCAACAATAATCAAGTCACCGGGCTGAAAGCCTGAGGTTTTTTGATCAAGATCGATCATCCCGGTCGGCACCCCGGTAATGTCAGAAGGATTATCGCGGTCGTGCAATTCCTGAATACGCTCAACCACCTCCGTCAACAAGGGGTTGATATGTACGAAGCCCTCGCGATGCCCGGCACCGGCTTCGGCAATCTTGAAGATTTTCGATTCCGCTTCATCGAGGAGCGATTCAGCATCCCGCCCCAGTGGATTCAAGGCATCGGAGGCAATTTCATCGGCAGTTGCCACCAGCTGACGCAATACTGCACGCTCGCGAACAATCTCCGCATAACGCTTGATATTGGCCGCCGACGGCGTATTGGCCGCCAATTCCCCAAGATAGGCCAAACCACCGGTCTGGTCCCCCTCCCCGGCTGCATCCAGTGCTTCCGCCACGGTAACAACGTCAGCCGGCTTGGCACGCTCCAGCAGGTTGCGGACCTGTCGGAAAATTCGCCGGTGCTCATCGCGATAAAAATCGGTATCGGCGATCAGGTCGGCAATCCGGTCCCAGGCCTGGTTGTCCAGCATCAACCCACCGAGCACCGACTGTTCGGCCTCGATGGAATGCGGTGGCACACGCAACTTGTCGAGTGAGGAGTCGGTAATTCTGGGTTTCTGAGGACGCTGATTCATGGTGCCAAGTTTAAATTAAAAAGGCCCCGCAACTGCGAGGCCTTTTGTCGTGAAGGGTTGCCCGAATTACTCGGCAACAACCGCCACGGTGATGTTGGCCAGCACATCGGTGTGCAGTGCAACGTCAAGCGGGAACTCGCCAATCGCCTTGAGCGGGCCATCCGGCATGCGGATGGACGACTTGTCGACGTCAAAACCGGCAGCTTTCAGGGCATCGGCGATGTCAGCATTGCCGACGGAACCGAACAGGCGACCGTCCATGCCGGCCTTGCGGGCGACGGAAACGTTCAGGCCAGCCATCTTGTCGGCAACGCCTTGGGCAGCTGCCAACTTGTCAGCGGCGATCTTTTCCAGTTCGATACGCCGAACTTCGAATTCAGCCATTGCAGCCGGTGTTGCACGCTTGGCCATGCGCTTCGGAATCAGGAAATTACGGGCATAGCCGTCCTTGACCTTGACCACGTCACCCAGGTTACCCAGGTTAATAACCTTTTCGAGCAGAATGATTTGCATGTTTCGTCTCCTCGATTATTGGTGGTTGTCGGTGTAAGGCAGCAGCGCCAGGAAGCGGGCGCGCTTGATGGCGGTGCCCAACTGGCGCTGATAGCCAGCCTTGGTACCGGTCAAACGGGCCGGCATGATCTTGGCGTTTTCCTGGATGAATTCTTTCAGGACATCCACGTCCTTAAAGTCGATCTGTTCGACTTTTTCTGCCGTGAAGCGGCAGAACTTACGGCGTTTGAAGAGACCACCGCCGCGTTTCTTTTTCTTGTCGTCATCCTTCTTCTTGAAGAATCGAGCCATTTTCGTTTCCTTCTAAATATTCAAGTGTATTCACATGCAGCACGGGCATTTTGCTGTTGCGGCTCCTAGCAGCGAGAAACCCAGTCACTTTGACCACCCCACCAAGGGGGGCTGCCTGTAGCCAGCGGGCCGATTCACCCAAGGCCAGTACAGCGATTTCAATCTCTACTAGGCGCTCTGCACCACCTTCGGTTTGCGCGGAGCTGTGTTGCAGCCTTCCTTCGCTAACCTGTACTCCGGCAGGGGTGTAGCGCAAAGCCTTGCGCTCGACCAAGGTGCCGGAAAGAGAGATGCAGTTCAGCCGCTAATTCCTAAACAAACCCGTGCAAATAAACTTAAGCAGCCGCCGGTTCAGCCGGAGCAGCTTGTTCCACTGCGGCAACATCGCCACCCATCAAGGACTTGGACTTTTCGTCCTTCATCATCGGGGAGGGTGTCGTCACGGCAGCCTTCATCTTGACGGTCAGGTGGCGCAGAACGGCATCGTTGAACTTGAATGAATGCTCGAGTTCGTTCAGCGTTTCGCCGTCGCACTCGATGTTCATCAGAACGTAATGGGCCTTGTGGATTTTCTGGATCGGGTAAGCCAGTTGGCGGCGACCCCAGTCTTCCAGACGGTGGAAAGCACCACCCTTGGCAGTGACAATGGCGCGGTAGCGCTCGATCATGCCGGGCACTTGCTCGCTTTGGTCCGGATGGACGATAAAGACGATTTCGTAATGACGCATGCAAACTCCTTTTGGGATAAACCCTCCACCATGCGAATGAGGTAGGGCAAGGTTGAAAAGCCCAAGATTATAACAACAATCTCAGACTTCAGGATAAAACAGGTCAGCTATTTTCAGAAGCTGTCGTCAGCCATTTCGAGCGCGCCCGCCGCACCGGCAACGACGGAATCAGCCAGACCGGCTGCCTGAATCAAGAAATGATCGGCGTAAAAGCGCGCCGTTACGAGCTTGGCAGTCCAGAACGGATCATTGTCAGCAAGCGCAATTTTCGCTTGGGCAATCACCGCCGCCCGACCCATTTGCCAGCCGCCAGCAACGATACCGAACAGGTGCAGGAAGGGCACGGCACCGACATGAGCAGCCTTCGGATCGCTGGAGAAATTGGCAATTATCCAGAAAACAGCCCTTTCCAGGGCGTCGACCGCAGCACTCTGACGCGCACCGATAGCAGCAAGGCCTCCACTAAGCTGCGCCGCTGCGGCACGCATTTCGGCAATAACAGCCAGGATGGTCACACCTTTTTCACGGGCGATTTTGCGGCCAATCAGGTCATTGGCCTGAATGGCTGTGGTCCCTTCGTAGATTGTCGTAATACGCGCATCACGCAGATGCTGGGCAGCGCCGGTTTCCTCGATAAAACCCATGCCACCATGAACCTGAACGCCAAGCGAAGCAATATCGATCGCGCTTTCGGTGCTCCAGCCCTTGACTACCGGAATCATCAAGTCGGCAAAAGCCTGGCCTTGCTTGCGCGCCGCTGCGTCCAGATTGTTGTGGGCATTGTCCTGGGCGGCTGCGGTGACATAAGCCAAAGCGCGCATGGCTTCGATGCGGGCGCGCATGGACATCAGCATGCGTCGCACATCCGGATGTTTGATGACCGGCACTTTCGGGCCGCCGCGAACACCGACTTCGGTGCCCTGTACGCGGTCTTTGGCATAGGCAACCGCACGCTGATAAGCTCGCTCGGCATCGCCCAGCCCTTCCAGACCGACGTTGAAGCGAGCGGCGTTCATCATGATGAACATGTATTCGAGGCCGCGATTTTCTTCGCCGAGCAAGGTGCCGATCGCCCCGCCGTTGTCGCCGAAGGCAAGCACCGCAGTTGGGCTGCCGTGAATACCCAGCTTGTGTTCGATGGAAACGCAGAAAACATCGTTGCGTTCGCCCGGTGTGCCATCTGCGTTCAGCATGAATTTCGGTACGACAAACAACGAGATACCCTTGACGCCTTCGGGTGCATTCGGGGTCCGCGCCAGCACGAGATGGACGATGTTGTCCGTCATGTCGTGCTCACCGTAAGTGATGAAAATTTTCTGGCCAAAAATCCTGAAGGTA
>CAYWNX010000175.1:0-6133 GCA_964459735.1 uncultured Dechloromonas sp.
AGCGGTGGGTCCGGCCATCGGATGTTGAGACCGTCCGGCGGCATGGCGAAATCCGTCGGAAAAACGATGTTGACCGCAGCCAGATCGACGCGCACCGAAGCGGAGGTTTCCACCGTGTCGGCCAGCGCCTTGAAAGCCACCCAGCAGCCCGAATAGCGGCTCATCGCCCAGCCGTGCAGGCCGTAATCGAGGTATTCCTGGACATTGGCCGGGTAAAGCACCGGCATCAGCAGCGCCTTGAAAATGTGTTCGGTCTGGTGCGGCAGGGTTGATGACTTGGCGGCATGGTCATCGCCGGCAATCACCAGCACACCGCCGTATTTCGCCGAGCCGGCGGCGTTGGCGTGGCGGAAAACGTCGCCGCAGCGATCGACGCCCGGTCCCTTGCCGTACCACATGCCGAAGACGCCGTCGTATTTTGCGCCGGGAAACAGCCCGACCTGCTGGCTGCCCCAGACGGCCGTCGCCGCCATGTCTTCATTGATCCCGGGCTGGAAGGTGATGTGATGTTCGGCGAGATGCGCCTTGGCTTTCCACAATCCCTGATCAAGCATTCCGAGCGGGCTGCCGCGATAGCCGGAAACGAAACCGGCGGTGTTCAGCCCGGCGGCGAGGTCACGCTCGCGCTGCAGCATCGGCAGGCGGATCAGTGCCTGGGTGCCGGTGAGAAAAACGCGGCCGGTGCGGCGGGTGTATTTATCGTCCAGCGAAAGCGCTGGCTGAGCCAGGTTGCTCATTTCTGTCTCCGGTTATGACGCCTTGTGGGCGCTGCTGGCACAGCACGCCGCCGGGGGTGGTGGCGACGTGTGTCTGGAGATTGGATTGTGGTCTTCGGCGGCAGTTCCGGCAAGCGCCGGCGGATGACGCTGGTTTGTCAGATGGTGTTCGGCTTACGGCTTAAGGCAGGAAACGGGTCGCCTGGTCAAGGTCGGTATGGGTGTGGCCCTCATAGAGCGCCGTGACGAATTTTCGCCAGATCAGATCGGGTTCGCCGATCCGAAAGCCGCAGTAATGTTTGTCTTCAATGTCTGTTCCCTGAACGGCTTGCACGGTGAGCCGGGAGGTTTCGTTGGTGCCGAGCTGAACGATGGCACTCAGGAAGGTATTGGTCGGCACCTTGCGGCTGGTTCGGGCGTGGAAGCCGTAGCGCGAGACATCGTTGATTTCGAGGTTGATCGCCTCTTCGCCTGGGGCGAGGTTAAGGCGGGCCGGGCATTTGACCGAGAAGCGCTGATGCCGCCGATTTCTGATGTCGTTCGCTACCTCCGGGATGGGCGGCAGGATTTTCCGGTAGGCGGGCAGATCGTAAATCAGGTGCAGCAGCGTTTTCTTGCGTTCGCTAAGCTCGGCAAAAACCGTGGTGCGCTGGTTGAAAAAATAATCGATCAGGTCGGGTGTCAGCACCGGGTCGTTGGTGGTGAAAAAGCGCCGGTGCGGCAACTGGATATTCTCCAGTTTGGTTTCGATGAAGTAGTGGTGGAGATTGCGCCGCAAGGGCTTTTTGGCATAAGCCTTGCGCAGAATTTCCGGGGCGTACTTGAGATCGATGGTGGCGCCGACGGCGGGTGCGCCATTCACAAAATCATAGTTTTCGACGACGTTGGCGGTCAGCCGACGGAAGAAAAGCAGCGACTCGTACATTTCTATATGGCGCGGGTTGACCGCGATGACCAGGTGTCGTGTATCGAAAAAGGTCGTGCAATATTCATACATGAACTTCATCAGCGGGAAGAGGATGGTGCCGCCGGTGCGCCTGAATTTGGGATGAATGGCCAGCGCCGAAACCTCGGCGATGTAGCCGGCTTTTTCGCGCACCTCGCTGAGGTCAAAAATGCGCTGCAAGGGGAAGCCGATGGCGCTTTCGCGGATCAACGACAGGGTGCCGATCACCTGATCGTCCATTTTGGCGCAGAGCGTGGTGGTGGTGGGCAGGGCGTGGTAGATGGTGACGCGCATTCCGGACGGGTCAGGTGTCATGAAACCACTGCTGACGTAGGCGTCGTGGAGCAGCTTGAAGCAGGCTTCCAGTTCTTCCTTTGTGTCGGCGATCTTCAATACCAAGCGCGGATTCGGTGCCGGGTCGCAGTCGACAAAGGAGCGATAAATGTCGTGTCGCCGTCCCTTGGGCAACATGGAAAAGAGCTTGCGGGCTGCCTGGTGGATGAGAAAACGCAGGCGTGAAAGGGAGGTCATCGAGTTCGCCCATCTGGAATTGTCTGTAATTTTCATCATAGCAGCTTGTTATTGACATGTATTCTGCACCTCCGGACAATCAATCCATAACTTTTAACCCTACCCAGAGATCAGGAGAAACACCGATGCAAGCCAAGCTGTCTGTAGTTGCCCTCTCCGTTGCTGCCGCTTTTGCCTTTTCCGCCTGCGGCCAGAAGGAAGCGCCGCCGCCTGTCGCTGCACCGGCCGCACCCGCCGCGCCGGCAGCCAAGCCGGAAGTGCTCGTCAAACTCGGCCATGTGGCGCCGATGACCGGCCCGCAAGCTCACCTGGGCAAGGACAACGAAAACGGCGCCGTGCTGGCGATTGAAGAGTTGAATGCCAAGGGGCTGGAAATCGGTGGTGCCAAGGTTAAATTCGAATTGATGGCGGAAGATGATCAGGCCGACCCGAAACAGGGTTCCATCGTTGCCCAGAAGCTGGTTGATGCCAAGGTCAATGGCGTCATCGGTCACCTGAATTCGGGGACCACCATTCCGGCTTCGAAGCTGTATGCCGACGCCGGCATCCCGCAAATTTCCGGCTCAGCAACCAATCCGAAATACACCCAGCAGGGTTTTGCTACCGCCTTCCGCGTCATGGCCAACGATGTCCAGCAGGGCAAGGTGCTGGGCGAATTTGCGGCCAAGCAGGGCGTCAAGACGGTGGCCATCGTCGATGACCGCTCCGCCTACGGTCAGGGTCTGGCCGACGAGTTCAGGAAAGCCGCTGAAGCTTCAGGTATCAAGGTGGTGGCGACCGAATACACCAACGACAAGGCGACTGACTTCAAGGCCATCCTGACCAAGATCAAGTCCACCAAGCCCGACCTGGTCTTCTTCGGCGGCATGGATGCCCAGGGCGGCCCGATGACCAAGCAGATGCGGGAACTGGGCATCAAGGCAAAGTTCCTCGGGGGCGATGGTGTTTGCACGCCGGAATTCATGAAACTGGGTGGCGAAGCGAGCGAGGGCAATTTCTGCTCGCTACCGGGCATGCCGCTGGAAAAGCTGGCCAAGGGGCCGGAGTTCAAGGATAAGTTCAACAAGAAATTCGGTGCTGACATCCAGCTTTACTCCCCATATGTTTACGATGCGGTGATGGTGATGGCCGATGCCATGCAGCGTGCCAACTCCGTCGAGTCGGCCAAGTTCCTGCCGGAAATCGGCAAGACCAAGTATGACGGCGTGACCGCGATGATCGAGTTCGACCAGTTGGGCGACCTCAAGGGTGGTGCGATTTCCCTCTATCGTTACAAGGGCGGCAAGCTGGAATACGTTGAAACGATGGGCGGCAGTGCGATGGATATGGCCAAGGCCGAAGTCAAGGAGGCGGTGGCTGCGGTGAAGGATGCTGGCAATGCCGTCGCTGGTGCGGCGACCGAAGCCGGGCAGCAAGTTGGCAAGGATGCAGCCAAGGCCGGTGCGGAAATCAAGGATGCCGCCAAGGATGCAGTTGCAGCCGGTGCCGATGCAGTCAAGGGTGCGGCTGAAGCCACCAAGTCAGCTGTCGAGAAGAAATAACACTTAAATCGGCTAAACGAAACGGCACCGCAAGGTGCCGTTTCCTTATGCTGCGGTCGACTGATACAAAATGGATATTTTCCTGCAGCAAATCGTCAATGGTCTGGTCCAGGGCAGCATTTATGCTCTCGTCGCGCTGGGCTACACGATGGTGTACGGCATCATGGGGCTGATCAATTTCGCCCATGGCGAGGTGGTGATGATCGGCACGCTGGTCACAATCACGGTCGCTGGCAGCTTGATCAAGGCCGGCATGCCGGTGGCGCTGGCGGCATTGGCCGGGATCAGCGTTTCAATCCTGGTCTGCATCGCACTCGGCTGGGGGCTGGAGCGCATTGCCTACCGGCCGTTGCGCAATGCGCCGCGCCTGACGCCGCTGATTACGGCGATCGGCATGTCGATCATCCTGCAAAATCTGGCGATGATCATCTGGGGGCGCAATTACCTGACCTTTCCGTCCCTGTTTCCCAAGATCAATTTCGAACTGGCCGGCGCCCACTTTACCGCCGTGCAGGTGATGATCGTGCTGGTTTCGGCGCTCACCATGGGTGGCCTGATCCTGCTCGTCTATCGCACCAAGCTCGGCATGGCGATGCGCGCCACGGCGCAAAACCCGGCGGTGGCCAGCCTGATGGGGGTCAATATCAACCGCGTCATTGCTGCTGCCTTCGTCATCGGCTCGGCGCTCGGTGCGGTGGCCGGCATCATGGTTGGCTCCTATTACGAAATCGCGCATTACCAGATGGGTTTCATGCTCGGCCTCAAGGCCTTTACCGCCGCGGTGCTGGGCGGCATCGGCAATCTGGCGGGGGCGATGATCGGCGGTGTGCTGCTCGGCTTGATCGAGGCGCTGGGCGCCGGTTATATCGGCGATCTGACCGGCGGTTTCCTCGGCAGCCATTACCAGGACATTTTCGCCTTCATCGTGCTGATCGGCGTCCTGATGTTCAAGCCGTCCGGCCTGTTTGGCGAGAAGTCGGGAGATCGGGCATGAAAAACTGGCTCAATCCCCGCTCGCTGTTCGGCATCGCGTTGATTACGGTGGCCTTGATCGCCCTGCCTTTTGTCGCCGCCATGGGTGGCCAGGCCTGGGTGCGCATTGCCAATTTCGCCATCCTCTATGTCTTTCTGGCGCTCGGCCTGAACATCGTGGTCGGCTTCGCCGGGTTGCTCGATCTCGGCTATGTTGCCTTTTACGCCGTCGGTGCCTACGTTTATGCGCTGCTGGCCAGCCCGCATTTCGGCCTGCATCTGCCCTTCTGGGTCATTCTGCCGATTGGCGCCATGGTTGCCTGCGTCTTTGGCGTCCTGCTCGGTTCGCCGACGCTCAAATTGCGCGGCGACTATCTGGCCATCGTGACGCTCGGCTTCGGCGAAATTGTCCGGATATTTCTCAATAACCTGAACGCCCCGATCAACATCACCAACGGGCCGCAGGGCATTACGCTGATTGATCCGGTGGCGATCGGCAGTTTCATGTTTGCCGGCACGACCCAGGTTTTGGGCTATTCCTTGAGTGGACCGCAGAAGTACTACTTTTTGCTCGTGGCGCTCGCCATCCTGATCATCATCATCAACCTGCGCCTGCACAATTCACGGATCGGCCGTGCCTGGCAGGCGATTCGCGAAGATGAAATTGCCGCCAAGGCGGTCGGTATCAATACGCGCAATCTCAAGTTGCTGGCCTTCGCGATGGGCGCCAGTTTCGGTGGCGTCGCCGGCGGCATTTTTGCCGCCATGCAGGGCTTCGTCTCGCCGGAGAGCTTTTCGTTGATGGAGTCGATCACCATCCTGGCGATGGTCGTACTCGGCGGCATGGGCCATATTCCCGGCGTCATTCTCGGGGCGGTCCTGCTCAGCATCCTGCCCGAGATTTTGCGCTACGGCGTCGGTCCGGCCCAGATGGCGGTGTTCGGCAAAATGTTGATTGATCCGGAAAGCCTGCGTCTGTTGATGTTCGGCCTCGCCCTCGTCCTCGTCATGCGCTTCAAGCCGGCGGGTTTGTGGCCGTCGCCCGAGCGCAAGCGCGAACTGCAAGGGGATGCGTGATGGCCGCGATGCTGCCTGAAGTGCTGCTCGAAGCCCGTGCCGTCGCCAAGCATTTTGGCGGCGTCAAGGCGCTGCGCGATGTCTCGCTGAGCATTCGTCGCGGTGAAATTTATGGCCTGATCGGCCCGAACGGTGCCGGCAAAACCACTTTCTTCAACTGCATGACCGGGCTCTATGTGCCGGATGGCGGCGGCTTCACCTTTGATGGCACTCCCCTGCTGGCCGACGCGCCGCATCGGGCAGCCGAACGCGGCATTGCCCGCACCTTCCAGAATATCCGGCTATTCGGCAACATGACGGCGCTGGAAAACGTCATGGTCGGCCGCCATGTGCGGACCCGTGCCGGCGTC
>CAYWNX010000176.1:0-6093 GCA_964459735.1 uncultured Dechloromonas sp.
CAGCGTATCCGGCGCATAGCGGCCAGGATAGACCTGCTTCAGGCCGAGCATGGTGGCGATGTAGGGCAGGCCCCAGGCATGGACGTGGAACATCGGGGTGATCGGCATATAGACATCGTCGCGATGCAAGCGTCCCTGCCCCGGCGCCGTGCCAAGATGCGCCGTTACCGCCAGGGTGTGCAGCACCAGCTGGCGATGGCTGAAATAAACGCCCTTCGGCAGGCCGGTCGTGCCGGTGGTGTAGAAGGTGGTGGCGCGGGTGTTCTCGTCGAAATCCGGGAAATCGTAGCTGGCCGATTCTGCCGCCAGCAATTGCTCGTATTCGCCGGCGTAAGGCACCTTGAACGAGGCCAGATCAGCGCCGTCGTCGCTGATCAGGATGAACTTATTCACCGTCTCGAGCTGATCCTTGATGATCGCCAGCACCGGAATGAATTCGGCGTTCACCAGCACGACATCGGCCTTGGCATGATTCAGCGTGTAGAGGATCTGTTCCGGCGAGAGACGGATATTCACCGTCTGCAGTACGGCGCCCATCATCGGCACGGCAAAGAAACATTCCAGATAGCGGTGGCTGTCCCAATCCATCACGGCCACCGTACTTCCCGGCACGACGCCCTGATGCGTCAGCGCATTGGCCAATCGACCGATGCGCTGGGAGAACTCGCGGTAGCTCAGGCGACACTTGTCACGATAGACAATCTCCTGGTCCGGCGCGGTGGCCAGCGGAGTGTGCAGAAGCTGCTTGATCAGCAGCGGATAGCTGTAGGCAGATGGGGTAAGCTCAACGGATTCGAATGCCATGTTTGTCTCCTCGGATTTATTGGTAGTCATATCGCAGGAGAAAGATAAACAAACGACGAGTCGAGCGAAGTCGGAAGATTCCCGACCGCATGTAGGAAAATTCTGAAACGAACCTACCTGGATTTTGCATAAAGCGGGCCTCGCGCCATAGCGCGCTCTCGCATGGGCACATCGGGAAGATCGAGGCGTAACTCAAGGCCGAGATGCAGGAACTGACCCTGGCCGAGCAGGCCGACCGGGCCGATGTGCCCGACGGCGTGGCCACCAGATACCCGCCCGATTATCCGGATGGCGGCGACTCCAGGAACGGGATCGAGACCCCCCTGAATCCACAAACCTTTCTGCTTCACGCCATGGTCTAAACCCAGGACAAACGCGAACAGAGCTTTTTTTGCATCGCCACGCCAACGATGCCATTCTTAAATGGGGTGGATGGGGATTGATCCGTGACTTCGCACGCGAAGAGGACAGTGTATGCCAGCCAAAATGCCATCGGATTTTCACGGGGAAGCCGCCGCAGCCGCCTTTGCTCAGGTGCTGGCGGCCCAACGCCAAGCCGAGGAGGCCGTGGCCGCCTGCCAGGTGCAGGCCGCCGAGAGAGTCGCCGCGGCGCACGCCCAGCAGCGCGAACTCAGCGCCAGCACCGAGCGACGAATCGGTGCATGGCAGAAAAGACTGCACGCCAGGGCGGCGCGGCTAATCGCCGAACTTGAGCGGCAGCAGTCGGCCAAGCTCGCCATTGATGAGCCCGACGAGGCGACACTGGTGCGAATTTCCTCCGCCGTCGCCGCGCTGGCCAGCGAACTGGTCGGCAAGGATTGAGGCCGCCATGGAATATGCGCAAACCCGAATGCAGGCGCGTCATGGCGCGCGCCCGGACGCTGGCCAGTGGCGCCAATTGAGTGAACAGCGGGAATTTGCCGCCTACCTGAGCACGGCGCATGCCCTGCCTTGCGGATCGTGGCTTGCCGGTATCGACGCAGCGGCGGGCCTGCACGAGCTCGAACACGCCTTCCGTCGCCACTGGCGCGACAGCGTCGACGAACTGGCTTGCTGGATGCCGGCAGCGTGGCGCCCGGCGCTGCGGTGGACCGTGCCCTTGATCGACTGGCCCTTGCTCTGTCTGCTGGTCAGCGGCGACACACCGCCGCACTGGCTCAATAAAAAAATCAGCGATGCCGCCTTCCCGCTCCCGGCGGAGGCCAGCCGGGGTCTGGTCGGATGGACCGCCGAATGGGTGCGCCGCTGGCCGGACGCGCCGGAAGAGGAAAGACAAAGCCTGCACAAGTTGCGGCAGCGCGTGCAGAAACATCTGGCCGAATTTGCCAAGCTCGACCCGGCGAGTGCGTGGGAGTCACGCCGCCAGTTCGAGCAACAACTGAGCTACGCTTTTCGCAGCACGGCAATGCGGCCGACCGCTGCCTTTATCTACCTCGTGCTGCAGGCGCTTGATCTTGAACGCTTGCGGGCCGATCTGCTCGCCCGCGCGCTGCAACGCAGGGGTGCATCATGATCAGGCCGACCCCGGCAACCTGGTTCGAGCTCCTGGCGCCAAATGAAGACGCAATCCGACTATTCGAAGCACTGACCCGCGCTGGCAGCGTCGAGTTTGAGCCGGCCAGAGCGGACAAGACGGTGGATCAACGCGCCGCGTCCTTGCGCCAGCGCTTTGCCGAACTCAAACAAAGCTATGGCGCCGTCTGGCCAAAAATTTGCGCCGCCCCGATACCTCGTGCGACGACGACGGAGGTGCTGGCCCGCGCCGTCGCAAGGATCGAAGCGTGGGCCGGCGCCGTGCAGCCTGAGCTCAATGCCCGCGAAGTTCTGCACAGCGAACAGTCAAGCCACCAGCTCTGGCAGCGTTTGCTCCTGGCGTCCGGGATCAGCGTTGCCGAACGTGCGGCCTTGGCCGGCGGCCAGACACTGGCTGCCGCCATCTTCACCGGCCAAGCCATTACCTCGCTGACCCCACCGCCGGACGTACTGACCCGCCCGCTGCCGGTCGCCGGTGAACCCGGCCTGCTGGTCATCGCCGCGCCAGCAAGACTCGCCGATTTTGGCGAACAGATTGCTGCCGTTGGCGGCCACCGGATCGCGCCGGTGGCGGCGCTGGCCGACCCCGATCCGGCAGCCGTAGACATCCGGCTGCAAGCACTCGGAGCCGAGTTCGCCCACACCGAGCAAAGACTGGCGGCGATTAACGCCGAGTACGACATCGCCACGGCAGTCGCCGAGGCAATCCAGGGCAGCTGGTGTCTGGCTAACGTCACCGCCATCGACGCCGGTCCGGCCTTGTGTTGCGTCACCGGCTGGACCGCCGACGCCCCGGCATTGGCGAGCACCATCGACGCCTGCGGCGCCCCGGCGCTGGTTCGCTTCGGCCCACCGCCGTCCGGCCTGCACGCCCCGATGCTGTTGCACAACCCGGGGTGGGTTCGTCCCTACGAAGCCTTTAGCCAACTGATGGGCATGCCGGAACGGAACGCCACCGATCCCAGCCTGATCGTCGCCATCGCTTTTCCGCTGTTGTTCGGCTATATGTTCGGCGATGTCGGCCAAGGCCTGTTGTTAGCCGGCATCGGTCTGGCCTGCGGCAAGCGTTGGCCGCTCGCCCGCCTGTTCATCCCCGGCGGCATTGTCGCGGCGGGCTTTGGCCTGTTGTTCGGCAGCGTCTTCAGTGTGCATGGCGTACTGCCAGCCTGGTGGGTCGATCCGCTCGTTGAACCACTGCTTGTTCTGCTGGTGCCGATTTTCGGCGGTGGTGCCCTGTTGTTGGTCGGTCTGTGGCTCGGTGCCACCGCCGCCCACTGGCGCGGCCAGTTAGGCGAATGGCTGCGGACGGACGGCGCGGCTAGCGCGACCTTTGCCGGCCTCTTGATCGGCGCCGTCAATGGCGCCGGCTTCGTCGTCGCCGCAGCCGCGCTCCTGATCGCGGCGACCGCCGAAATGGTTTTGACGCACCGCCTCAGCGCCGTTGCCACCCGGTTGGCCGAGATCATCGAAAAAACGATCCAGTTGGCGCTCAACACGCTGTCCTTCGTTCGCGTCGGCGCTTTCGCAATCGCCCACGCCGGCCTCTCGTCGGCGCTCGGCATGCTCGCTGCCGACGCCGGAAGCGCCGCGCCGCTGGTGATCGTCGTCGGCAATTTATTCATCATCGCGCTGGAAGTCCTGGTGGTCTCGGTCCAGACCACCCGGCTGCTCCTGTTCGAATTCTTCATCCGCTTTTTTACTGGCACCGGCCGGGCTTTTCGGCCGGCGCCGCCGCCCCCTTCCGATCTGCAGGAGCCTCGCCATGAACGCTAAGCCAACCCTGATCATTGCCACCCTCGCCTTCGCGGTGGTGATCGCCCTCGCCGCGACCGCGATGCTGATCGCCTCCCCGGTACTTGCGACAACCCCGGGGGCGCCACCGCTCGGTGACAACGCCATCGGTCTCGGCCTGCTCAGCGCAGCGCTCGCCACCGGTCTGTCCTCGCTCGGTGCCGGTCTTGCGGTCGGCAAACTCGGCGCCGCCGCGGTCGGCGCACTGACCGAAAAACCGGAGTTACTCGGCCGCCTGCTGATTCTCGTTGGCCTGGCCGAAGGCATCGCGATTTACGGCCTGATCATCTCGATCCTGATTCTTAACCGACTGACATGAACCGGCTCATCTACCTTGGCGACGAAGCAAGCGCGGCGGGCTTCCGCCTCGCCGGCGTCGACGCGCGGGCGGTCACGCCGGGGCAGGAGGCTGCGGAATTTGCCCAGGCCTGCGGCGAAGCGAGCGTCCTGTTGCTCGGCGAACGTTGTGCGGCTCGGCTGCCCACGAAAATGCTCAACACCGCACTCGCCGCAGCCCAGCCCTTGCTGCTCGTACTCGATGATCGCGACCTGGCCGAACCGATTCGACGCCTGCTCGGGGTGATGGAATGAGCATCGCCCAAGCGCAAGCCGCCTTGCTTGAGGTGGTCGAACAAGATCGACAGGCCCGCTGCGCCGCCGTGCTGTCCGCCGCCGAGAGCAGCAGCGAAACGCTGCTTGCCAGCGCCCGCGAGGCCAGCCGCGCTCGCCTGCGCTCGGCTGTACAAGCCGAACGGCAACGCACCACAGCCCTGATCGCCGCCGCCCGCGCCAGGCTGCAAGCCGCCGAGCGTCAAGCGCAACACCGGCGGGCCGCGCAGGCCATGGCCAGCGCGGCCCAACAGCTGCCCGCTGCCCTGCACGCACTATGGCAAGACGACGAGCAGCGCCAAAACTGGCTGAGCGCAGCCCTGCAAACAGCCGCGACCCGGCTGCCACTGGCCGGCTGGATAATTCACCACCCGCCAGCGCTGTCGCCCGACGATCTGGTCTGGCTGCAACAAGCAGCCGAAAACCTCGGCGTCAGCGCAACACGCCATGCGGCCGAGCCCGGCATCGCTGCCGGAATCGTGATTGCGGTTGGCAATGCACGCTTCGACGCGACGATCGACGGTTTGCTCGCCGACCAAGGCTATGTCAATGGCCGGCTGCGCCATTATCTGGAGGCGCCATGAGCCGGGCGCGGATCGAGTGGATTAGCGGCCCCGTGCTACGCGCCCGGGTCGAAGGAGCGTTTGCGCTGCGCGAAGCACTGCGGGTCGGACCGCGCGGCCTGCTTGGCGAAGTAGTCAGCCTGAATGAGGACCGGCTGGTCGCCCAGGTCTATGAAGACACCAGCGGCCTGCGCCCGGGCGATGTCGTCGAAGGCAGCGCTGCACCCTTGTCAATCCGGCTCGGACCGGGCCTGCTTGGCGGCATTTTTGACGGCCTGCTACGGCCGCTGAATGGCCGCCAATCGCCCTTCATCGAACCCGGACAACAACTTGCTGCGCCGCGCAGTTACGCCTTCGTGCCGACCGTCACGCTCGGCCAGACGCTCGGTGGCGGCGCCGAGTTCGGCCTGATCGAGCCGACGAGTGCCACGACACGACAACAACGCTGCCTGATTCCGCCGCAGATGTCCGGTCAAGTCATCCGTATTGCCAGCGCCGGCGACTACGCCGACGACGCTCCGCTCTGTGTGCTGCGCGACGCTGCCGGCGTCGAACACCAGGCAGCGATGAGCCAGAACTGGCCGGTTCGCGTCGCACGGCCAATTCGCGGGCGCCGTCCCGGCGACGCAGCACTGGTCACCGGCCAGCGCCTCATCGACGCCCTGTTTCCGGTCGCGCTCGGCGGCAAGGCGGCAATTCCCGGCAGTTTCGGCACTGGCAAGACGGTGTTGCTTGAAGCACTGGCCAAAGCCTGCGCCGCCGACATCATCGTTTATCTGGGCTGCGGCGAACG
>CAYWNX010000177.1:0-6092 GCA_964459735.1 uncultured Dechloromonas sp.
GGTCATCGAGGGCTGGGATATTGCCGAGAATGAAGCGGACGACAATGCTGATCGAACCGCGCTGGCGGAAGATATTGACCCGGAAGTTACCGACCTTCGGTAAGCCGAACGAGAGGTTCATCTCCCAAGTGGCTTCGAAGGCCTTGATCTGCTCCGGCGACATCAGTTCGTAGGCAATCTTGTCGATCATCTCGGGCAGCATGACCTGCTGATTGACCGGCATGGTGCTGCCCTGGATCTTGATGTTGATCGGCGCGCCAGCGGATATGAAAATATCCGAGGCCTGCTTTTCAGACATCAGCAGGAACAGTTTGTCGAGGATCATTGCAAGGCCTCCGGGTCCGTGGGGCTCTGTTTAGGCGCGCAGCAGATCGTTGATGCTGGTCTTGGCGCGGGTCTGCGCGTCGACCTTCTTGACGATCACGGCGCAGTACAGGCTGTACTTGCCATCGGCGGACGGAAGGTTGCCGGAAACGACGACGGAACCCGGCGGCACCTTGCCGTACATCACTTCGCCGGTTTCACGGTCGTAAATGCGGGTGGACTGGCTGATGTAGACGCCCATCGAAATGACCGAGTTTTCACCGATGATGACGCCTTCGACGACTTCGGAACGGGCGCCGATGAAGCAGTTGTCTTCAATGATGGTCGGGTTGGCCTGCAGCGGCTCAAGCACACCGCCGATGCCAACGCCGCCGGAAAGGTGCACGTTCTTGCCGATCTGGGCGCAGGAACCGACGGTAACCCAGGTATCGACCATGGTTTTTTCATCGACATAGGCGCCGATGTTGACGTAGGACGGCATCAGCACGGCATCCTTGGCGATGTAGCTGCCTTTGCGCGCCACGGCCGGCGGTACGACGCGGAAACCGCCGCGCTTGAAGTCTTCTTCGCTCCAGTCGGCAAACTTGGTGTCGACCTTGTCGTAGAAGCGCATGTCGCCGGCTTCCTGAACGCGATTTTCGCGAATGCGGAAGGAGAGCAGTACGGCTTTCTTGATCCACTGGTGGGTGAACCATTCGCCATTGATCTTTTCGGCAACGCGGATGGCGCCGGTGTCGAGTTCGGCAACCACGGCATTGATCGCGGCGATGGTGTCGACCGGGGATTGCGGGGAAAGCTCGGTGCGGCGTTCCCAGAGTTGTTCGATGATGACTTGCAGGGGATGCGTCATGGGATGTTCTCTCTGTTTAAAGTTGTTGGGCAAATTGACGAATACGATTGGCGGCGTCGAGGCACTCGGCAAGCGAAGCAACCAGGGCGATACGAATGAATTTGGCGCCTGGGTTGACGCCATTGACTTCGCGAGCGAAGAAACTGCCGGGCAGAACCATCACATTATAGTGTTCGAGCAAACCGCGGGCGAACTCGGTGTCGCTGATTGGAGTCTTTGCCCACAGATAGAAGCTGGCATCCGGCATGGCGGTACCCAGCACTTCGCCAATCAGCGGGGTGCAGGCGGCAAATTTCTCGCGGTACTGGTTGCGGTTGTCGAGCACGTGCGCCTCGTCATTCCAGGCGGCCACGGAAGCGGTCTGCACCGGTGGGGCCATGGCGCAGCCGTGGTAGGTGCGGTAAAGCAGGAATTTTTTCAGGATGGCCGCATCGCCGGCGACGAAGCCGGAACGCATGCCCGGCACGTTGGAGCGCTTTGACAGACTGGAGAATGCAACCAGGCGCTCGTTGCTGCGCCCCAGCAGTTTGGCGGCCTGCAGGCCGCCGAGCGGTGGGTTGGCTTCGTCGAAGAAGATTTCCGAATAGCACTCGTCGGAGGCGATGATGAAACCGTACATGTCGGACAGCGCAAACAGCGTCTTCCAGTCGTCGAGCGAAAGCACCTTGCCGGTCGGGTTGGCCGGTGAGCAGACGTAGAACAGCTGGACGCGGGCCCATTCTTCAGGCGACAGCGCGTCGTAATCGAAAGCGAAGTCGTTTTCCGGCAGGTTGTTCAGGAAGCGCGGCTCGGCGCCAGCCAGATAGGCGGCACCTTCGTAAATTTGATAGAACGGATTCGGGCTGGCGACCAGCGGCACGTAACCGCGGCTGGGGTCGATCACCGTTTGCGCAAAGGAGAAAAGTGCCTCACGGGAGCCGTTGACCGGAAGAATCTCGGTTTCCGGGTTCAATTCCAGGCCGTAACGGCGCCGGTTCCAATTGGCGATGGCCTGGCGCAAGGCGGGAATGCCTTGTGTCGTCGGGTAACTGGCCAGTCCCTTCAAACCGCCGGCCAGCGCTTCCATGATGAAAGCCGGGGTCGGGTGCTGCGGCTCGCCGATGGAGAGTTTGATCTCTTTAAATTGCGGGTTCGGAGTGATGCCGGCAAACAGTGCGCGCAGCTTTTCGAAGGGGTAGGGCTGGAGTTGGGCGAGGTGCGGATTCACGGCGGCGTCGAATGGGTGTCAAAATGGGAATTATCCCCGAAAACGCATTCTCTGCCTTGTGAACAAACACCTAATCGTTACTGTGATTCTTGTCCCTATCCTGCTGGGCGCCTGCGCCTTTGGCTATCAGGCGCGTGGCAATCTGAGTGATGTGCCGGGCGAGATGCGGGGTAAGGGTTACCCCCGTGATGGCAGGTCGGGAGGTTTTTTGCTGACTGACCGCGACGGACGTTTGAGTTGTGAAGGCTTGGCCTACCCGCCCGACAGCCTCGCCAACCCCGGTAAATGTGCCGGCGAGAGCGGCGATGGGGTGATCCGTTGTAGCGATGGGCGTGAGCTTGCCATGCGCTGGGAGGCACTTAGTTGTCGGGCCTGGAAAGGGAGCGGCGCTGATGCCAAGGGAAACCGGCTGGAGTTTCGCGTCGAGCGACGCTGAGTCGACATATCGGGTTTTTCTTGCTTTCGTATTCGCGGCCTCTAATATGGCGGCTCTCGGCTGCACAACCCTTTCCAGAAAACATGGCCAACAACAAGGCGTCGCTGTCCCGGTTTCATCACACTCTTTGGCTGACACTTGGCGTCTTCGCTATTTTTGTCTTCACATTCGTTATATACGTCCGCTCGGAAAAACAGATTGATCGTGCCAACGATCTACGACATCTGTCGCTGCTGTTAGCCAGTGAGTTGCGTCAATCCTCCGATGACCTGACGCGTATGGTCCGTAGCTACATCATCACCAGAGATCCACTCTACAAGCAGCACTATCAGGAAATCCTCGACATTCGGGACGGCAGCAGACCGCGCCCTATCGACTACCACAATGTTTATTGGGATCTGGTGCTGGCCGATGATCAGCGCCCAAGACCGGCCGGGCCGGAAATCGCCCTGCTCGAATTGATGCGCCAGGCAGCGTTTACCGAAGCTGAATTCGCCAAGCTGGCCGAGGCCAAGGCTAATTCCGATGCTTTGACCCGTACTGAGTTTGCCGCCATGCAGTTGCTTGAGTCGGCTACGGCACCTAACGAGGCGAACCTGGAGAAGGCCAGGCTGATGTTGTACGACGCGGCCTATAGTCTGGCCAAGGCCAGCATCATGCAGCCGATTGCAGAGTTCCATCAGATGAGCGGAGAGCGCACCCTGCAAGCTGTACGAGCAGCGGAAAAAGGCGCCAGCCTGATGCGCGGGCTATTCGTCTTGTTCAGCCTGCTCCTGTTATTCATGTCCTGGCGTACTTATCGGGCGCAGCAGGCCACCCTGGGTGGCTCGGTCGATGAACTTCATGGCTATATTTCCCGCCTTGGCAGTGGGGATTTTTCGCCCCGTGATGCCGTTGTTGATAGGCCGAAGGAAAGCGTCTTTGGCTGGCTGATGGAAATGCAAGCCCGTCTGCATGCCGCCGATGCCCGGCGCAAAGAAGTCGAACTGACGCTTGCTGACAGCGAGTCGAGTCTGCGCGCGATCATCGAGGCGGAGCCGGAGTGCATCAAAATCCTCGATCAAGCGGGTTGTTTGCTTCAGATGAACTCTGCAGGTTTGGCCATGATCGAGGCCGATGAACTGGCGCCTCTTGTTGGTCAGTCGGTGTTCGAACTGCTTGCCCCGGAGCATCGGGAGGCCTTTGTCCGGATGCACGAACAGGTGATTGCCGGCGAAGGCCGGGTCATGGAATTTGAGGTGACCGGCCTGAAAGGAGGGCGGCGCTGGATGGAAACACATGCCGTTCCCATGCGCCTTGGCAAGAGCGTGGTGCATCTGGCCGTGACCCGGGATATTTCGGGGCGCAAGCAGGCCGAAGCCGATCTTGAACGTTACCGCCAGCATCTTGAGGATCTGGTGGCCGAGCGAACGAGCGATCTTGTCCTGGCGAAACAGGCTGCCGAAACAGCCACTATTGCGAAGAGCGCCTTCATTGCCAATATGAGCCACGAGATCCGGACGCCACTCAATGCCATTACCGGCATGGCCTACTTGATCCGGCGCGCCGGAGCCACACCGCAGCAGGTCGAACGTCTCGACAAGATCGATGCCGCGGGCCAACACCTGCTGGAAATCATCAATGCCATCCTTGATCTTTCGAAAATCGAAGCCGGTAAATTTGCGCTCGAAGAAACCGATGTCAGCGTCGGCGCCATCATGGCCAATGTCGCTTCGATGCTTTTCGACCGGGCCCAGGCCAGGAAGCTGAAACTGCTCGTCGACAGTGAGGCGCTCTCGTACCACCTGTTGGGTGACGCCACGCGCGTGCAACAGGCCTTGCTCAATTACGCCACCAATGCGATCAAATTTACCGAGAATGGCAGCGTTATCCTGCGTTCCCGGCTGGAAGCGGAGACGGCGGAAAGCGTGCGAGTCCGTTTTGAGGTGCAGGATACGGGGGTCGGCATCGAGCCGGAAAACCTGGGCCGTCTGTTTTCAAGTTTCGAGCAGGCCGACAATTCGATTACCCGTAAATACGGCGGCACCGGCCTCGGCTTGGCCATCACCCGGAAATTTGCCGAATTGATGGGCGGTGCAGCCGGTGTCGTCAGCACGCCGGGGGCAGGTAGTACTTTCTGGTTCACTGTTCAGCTCAAGAAGGGAAGGCGCACTATCAACATGCCAGTGTCGGCTTCGGGCAATTCAGCCGAGTGTCAACTGATCAGAGGCTACCGGAGTCTGCGGGTACTGGTGGTTGAGGATGAAATGATCAATCGCGAAGTCATCCTTGAATTGCTCAAGGATGTCTGGCCAAGCATCGATGTCGCCGGGAACGGCATTGAAGCACTTGAACTGGCGGGCAAGAACCACTATGGGTTGATCCTGATGGACATGCAGATGCCCTTGATGGATGGCCTGGAGGCGACGCAACGCATACGCCGGCTGGCCAATTATGCGCGGGCGCCGATTGTTGCGATGACGGCGAACGCCTTTGCCGAAGACAAGGCGCGATGTTTTGAGGTGGGTATGGATGAGTTCATCGCCAAACCGGTTGCCCCTGAGCTGTTGTTTTCGACCCTTCTGAATTGCCTGTCGCGTCAAGCCTGATCCGGCATTACCCGCTGAAATAGGTAGCTTTTTCAGTAGGGGGTACGCTTCGGATTACTGGCCCAGCGCTGCATCGGCAACAGCGAATCCGGCAGTGGATGGTGTTCCATGGCGATGCTGCGAGCCGAAAAATGGCGATTCAGTTCGCTGTACAACGCATCGTCACAGAAGCCGATGGCGGCAGCTTCGGCCCGGCTGTTGGCGAAGACGATGCGTTCGATGTGTGCCCAGTAGGCGGCGGAGAGACACATCGGGCAGGGTTCGCTGGAAGCGTAGAGGGTAGAGTTTGGCAGATGGAAGCTGTCGACCGCAGCACAGGCGCTGCGGATGGCGCTGATCTCGGCGTGGGCGGTTGGGTCGTGGCTGGCGACGACCCGGTTCCAGCCTTCGGCAATGATCTTTCCCTCGCGCACAATGACCGCGCCAAATGGGCCGCCTTCACCGAGTTCGCTACCTTTTTGCGCCAGTTCGATAGCGCGGGCGAGGAAAAGGTCGTCCTGATTCATTTAGTCACGCATATTTGAATGACTGCCGAAATAGTTCAATTCGACGTAAAACTGGCCGGCATTTTGGTCCGTACACTGTCTCGCGAGCGCAATCCGGCTGGCTTTCGGAGAGATTTCGAGGGCTTTGCTGGCTGGATCAGTCATGCCGGGCGTATTCCAGAGCTTTGAAAATTAGGTGAAT
>CAYWNX010000178.1:0-6042 GCA_964459735.1 uncultured Dechloromonas sp.
GGATCACTTTGCCAAGCCGGACGATGAAATGGCCATTGCCCAGCGCCAAGGTCGCTTGCACCGAAATTTCCAGGGTTACTCAACCTACGCCGATTGCGACATGCTCTCTTTTGGTATTTCGTCGATCAGCAAGGTGGGGCCAACCTACAACCAGAACGTCAAAACGCTGGATGAATATTACGACCGGCTCGATGCCCAGATACTACCGGTTTTCCGGGGTATCGAACTGAATGCCGACGACGTTTTGCGACGCTCGATCATTCAGGCGCTGATGTGCCATTTTGAGCTATCCATTGAAAGCATCGAAAGTGCTCATCTGATTAATTTCAGGGAGTATTTTGCCGTCGAACTGGAAGATATGAAGGAAATGGAGGCGGCCGGCCTGCTCAAGGTCGATCGCGAGTGGATCACCGTGTTGCCACCGGGCCGCATGCTGGTTCGCGTTATTACGATGCTCTTCGACCGTTACCTGCGGGCCGACCGGGAACGCAAACGCTATTCCAAGGTGATTTGAGTACCGCGCATCACTCGGGGGCGTGCAGGTTAAACTGCACGCCCCTTTTTGTTTGTTTGTCTGATGCCTGATTCCGGCTATCTCGCCCTTTTCCTCGTTGGTCTGCTCGGTGGCACCCATTGTGTCGGCATGTGCGGTGGCATTGTCGGGGCGCTATCGATGGGGGCGCCGGCTCGCTGGTCAATGTTGTTCGCCTATAACGCCGGGCGTATTTTTTCCTACTCAGCCGCTGGAGCCATTGCCGGCGCACTCGGTGCCGCCAGTCTTGGCCTTGAAGGACAGGTGCCGGCGCGGCTGATTCTCTATTTTTTCGCCAATCTGATGCTGGTCGCGCTGGGGTTTTATCTACTTGGTGTGACCAGGGCGCTGGCCTTCACTGAACGCATCGGACAAAATCTCTGGCGCGTGCTCCAGCCGCTGACTAGGCGCTTTTTGCCGGCCCGTAGCGTCGGCCAGGCGTTCCCGCTCGGTTTGCTCTGGGGCTGGCTGCCCTGCGGTCTGGTCTATAGCGTCTTGGCCAGTTCGCTCAGTGCCGGCTCGGCTGGTCGCGGCGCCTTGATGATGCTGGCTTTTGGCCTGGGTACATTGCCAAATCTGTTGCTCGCCGGCATCCTGTTGGCACGTCTGAATGAATTTGTCCGCCGCCCGGCGGTACGCTTGTTTTCGGGCCTGTTGGTGCTCGGCTTTGGCCTCTATGGCTTGTTCGGGTTGCTGCGTCTGCTTGGCTGGATTTAACTTGGGGATCAGCGATGAAAATACTGTTGCCGGTTGATGGTTCTGAAAGTGCGCTGCGGGCTGTCGATCATCTGATTGCCCATGGCGCATGGTTCCGTGACGTACCGGAAGTTCACCTGTTGCAGGTGCATGCGCCGATTCCGATTGGTCGTGTTCAGGCCCATATCGGCAAGGAAACCTTGCAGGCTTACTACCTTGAGGAGAGCCAGGCATTGTTGATTGAGGCACAGAAAAAGCTCGATGCGGCGGGGCGATTCCATACGACGCATATCCATGTCGGGCAGCCGGCCGAGGTCATCGTCAAGATGGCATCTGATCTGGGTTGCGACCTGATTGTGATGGGGACGCACGGGCGCAGTGGCATTGCCGGTTTGGTCATGGGTTCCGTCGCCAACCGGGTTCTGCATCTGGCGACCTGTCCGGTGCTGTTGGTCAAGTGAGCGAAACAGAAAGCCGGGTTGTCGAGTTCTCGATTGGTGGCATGACCTGTGCCGCATGCTCGGTGCGTCTGGAAAAAGTCTTGAATCGGCAGCCGGGCATGCAGGCCAATGTGAATCTGGCATCGGAGCGGGCGCGGGTGCGTCTGGCCGCTGGGGCTGACGTAGCGGCGGTGGTGGCCGCTGTGGCCAAGGCTGGTTTTTCAGCAGCGCTGGTCGATAGCCAGACCCGGGAACGGGAAAAAGCCGAGAAATTGCGCGTTTACCGTAGCGAGGTCCGGCGCTTCTGGATTTCGGTCGCGCTTACCTTGCCGCTGGTCGGACAAATGTTATTCATGTTCGGCGAACACGGCCACATGTATGAGTTGCCACGCTGGTTGCAACTGGTGCTGGCGACGCCCGTCCAGTTCTGGATCGGCTGGCGTTTTTACGACGGTGCCTACAAGACACTGCGGGGCGGCGGGGCCAATATGGATGTCCTGGTTGCCCTCGGTACCAGCATGGCCTGGGGCTTTTCGACGGTGGTGACGCTGTTCGGCCTCGATCAACACGTTTATTACGAGGCCGGGGCTGCCGTCATTACGCTGGTCTTGCTCGGTAAATTACTGGAGGCCAGGGCCAAGGCAAGGACTTCGGAGGCAATCGAGTCGCTGATTCGCCTGCAGCCCAAAACGGCACGTATCGAGCGCGATGGGCAGTGGGTGGAAATGCCGGTTGAGGCGCTGATGCCGGGTGACATTTTTCTCGTTCGGCCGGGCGAAAGCGTACCGGTCGATGGTGAGGTGGTCGACGGCGAATCGAGCGTCAATGAAGCGATGTTGACCGGTGAAAGCATGCCGGTCGGCAAGCGGGCTGACGACAAGGTCTTTGCTGCCACTGCCAACGGGCAGGGTGCCTTGCGCTGCCGGGCGACCGGGGTGGGCGAACATACGCTGCTGGCCGGCATCATCCGTCTGGTCGGTGAGGCGCAGGGGTCGAAGGCGCCGGTGCAAAGTCTGGCCGACCGAATTTCGGCGAGTTTTGTGCCGGAGGTCTGCGTCATCGCCTTGCTGACTTTCCGCGGTTGGTGGGGGTATTCCGGCGAGTTTGCCGAGGCGCTGGTCAATGCGGTGGCGGTGCTGGTCATTGCCTGTCCGTGCGCGCTGGGCCTGGCGACGCCGACGGCGATCATGGTTGGCACCGGGCAGGGGGCGCGTGCCGGCATTCTGGTCAAGAATGCCGAGGCGCTGGAACGGGCGGAACGTATCAAGGTATTGGCGCTCGACAAGACCGGCACGCTGACTTGCGGTACGCCGCAGGTCACCGATGTTGTACCGCGTGGCCTCGGGCGTGACGAGGCGCTGCGCCTGGCTGCCGCGCTTGAGCAGAATTCCGAGCACCCGTTGGCGCGGGCCATTGTTGCCGAAAATGCGGCGGCTCAGGTGAAAGACCTCAGTGCTACGGTCAACCCGAAAAAAGTGCAAAATTTCAAGGCCTTGCCCGGTCATGGCGTCGAGGGCGAGATCGAAGGGCGTCTGTTGCGTCTGGGTTCGCCAGCATGGCTTGGCGTCGAGGCCGATCCGGTCGTATATGGTTTGCAGCAGGCGGGCAAAACGGTGGTGGCGCTGGCCGACGGCGACCGGGTGCTGGCCCTGCTGGCCATCGCCGATGCCTTGCGGCCAAGCTCGCGGGCGGCGGTGGCACGTTTGCTCCAGCGTGGTATCCGGGTGGTCATGCTGACCGGCGACAATGCCGCGACGGCGGCGGCAATCGCCGCTGAGGCTGGCATTGCCGAGTTCCGTGCCGGTATATTGCCCGGTGACAAGGCGGCGGCAATTGCCGAGTTGAAGGCGGGGGGCGCGCTGGTGGCAATGGTCGGCGACGGCATCAACGACGCGCCGGCATTGGCGGCAGCGGATGTCAGTTTTGCCATCGGGGCCGGCTCCGATGCTGCCATCGAGGCGGCCGACCTGACCTTGATCCGTAGCGACCTGCTCGGTGTGGCCGACGCAATCGACCTTTCGGCGGCCACCTTGGGCAAGATACGACAGAACCTTTTCTTTGCATTCATCTACAATGTGCTCGGAATACCGCTTGCTGCCGCGGGTTTGCTCAATCCGGTCGTTGCCGGTGCGGCGATGGCCATGAGTTCCGTTTCCGTTGTGTCGAATTCATTGCTCCTGAAACGCTGGCGGCCTGGTGCGTCGCAAAGATAACGAAAAAAATATCGGGGAATGTGGATGACCACAGGTGTTGGGGGGGTATGTTTGGCGAAGGCAGACTCCGGTGACATGACCGGCGCAGGAGGCCTGGCTCACGACGGCGCTGGAGAGCGTGAAGCCCAATTTCTCTCCACCATGGAAGCGGCCCAGGTTGGTATTTTCGTCCTCCAGGATCAGCTCTTCAGGTATGCCAACCCCTTTTTGCTCGACTTGTTTGGCTATACGGCAGACGAGTTTGTCGACCGGTTGGGGCCGCTTGATCTGGTTGCGCCCGAGCAGCACGCCTTACTGGTGCAAAAGATGGCTGAGCGCTGTGCCGGTGTGCAAGGCATGCGCTACGAGCTGTCGGCCATTCACAAGGATGGCTCGATGTTTCCCGTGACCATTCTCGGCTCGCCCTCGACTTTTAATGGCCAGCCGGCATCGGTAGGTACGGTAGTCGACATTTCGGCCCAGAAAACAGCTGAACTGAAAATTCGCGAGCTGGCTGATTTCGACGTCTTGACCGGACTTCCCAACCGCCGTTTATTGCGTGACCGGGTCATGCAGCTCCTGGCCACGGCCGAACGTGACGAGTCTGCCGTGACCTTGATGTTTCTCGATCTCGATCATTTCAAGCGCGTCAATGACTCACTCGGTCACAGTGTCGGTGACGAGTTGCTGTGTGCCGTTGCCGAGCGTTTGTCGACCATGGTGCGGCGGATCGATACGCTGGCCCGCCTGGGCGGTGATGAATTTATTCTTGCCCTGCCTGGCATCCAGGCCGGGGGCGCAGCCGAGGTGGCGCGTCGCCTGCTTGCCGCGTGCAGTGTGCCCTTTGCTGTGGGTGGGCATGACCTGATGCTGACACCGTCAATTGGGATCAGCATTCACCCGCAGGACGGGAAGGATATCGAAACCCTGCTCAAGAATGCCGATGCGGCGATGTACAAGGCCAAGGATCAAGGTCGCAACACCTTCCAGTTCTATGCCGCAGAAATGAATCGGGCGACGCTGGACCGCTTGCTGATGGAGAGCAACCTGCGGCGGGCTCTCAAGCAGCAGGAATTCGTGCTGCATTACCAGCCGCTGGTCAGTTTGCAGAGCGGCCTGATTATCGGTGTCGAGGCACTAATTCGTTGGCAACACGCGGATCTGGGATTGATCATGCCCGACCAGTTTATCCGGGTCGCTGAAGATACCGGCCTGATTAACCCGATCGGCGACTGGGTCTTGAGCGAAGCCTGCCGTCAGGCGCAAAGCTGGATCGAAGCCGGCTTGCCGGCGATGGTGATGGCGATCAACGTGTCGCCGGTGCAATTTCGCCAGCTTGGTTTCGTCGATGCCGTCGCCGGCGCACTGGGTGCTTCGGGGCTGGAGGCCGGGCTGCTGGAACTGGAGTTGACCGAGGGCACGGTGATGCACGATGCCGACGTTAATCTCGGCACCCTGTCGGCGCTGCACCGGATGGGGATCGAACTCTCGGTCGATGATTTTGGTACCGGCTACTCCTCGTTGTCCTATCTGAAACGCTTTCCGGTCAGCAAGCTGAAAATCGACCGCTCTTTCGTTCGCGACCTTGAAGTCGATTCGGACGACCGGGCCATCGCCTCAACCATCGTCAGCATGGGCCGCAACCTTCGGCTTACGGTCCTGGCCGAAGGGGTCGAAACCGCCGAGCAATTGGCGCTGTTGCGCACTATGGATTGCGACATGGCGCAGGGCTATTATTTCAGCCGGCCGCTAGCGGCTGCCGATATTACCGAACTGCTGCGGACGCAGCCGTTCCTGAACCAGGAGTAGAAAATGGAAAATACCGTCATCAAAGTTGGCGGCATGAGTTGCCAAGGTTGCGTCAAGAATATTACCGACGTGCTGAACGGCATGGCCGGTGTTGCCTCGGCCGAAGTCTCACTGGATGCCGGTGAGGCGAAGTTGGCCTACGACCCGCAGATGGTGAGCCGCGAAGCACTGCTGGTTGCGATCGAGGATGCCGGCTTCGACGCCGAATAAAGTTATTAAATAAAAATAAACAAGAGAACAGTCGTGTCAGCAGAAAAAATCAGACTCACCCAGCTTTCCCATGGCGGCGGTTGCGGTTGCAAGATCTCCCCGGTCATTCTTGAAAAAATCCTCGGCGGCATGGCGCCCGGCATCATCCCGCCACAACTTTTAG
>CAYWNX010000179.1:0-6026 GCA_964459735.1 uncultured Dechloromonas sp.
GACGGCGATCTGCAACTACCCAAGCGCTTCCTGGTCGCCCCGCCGGCAATCAAGGACACGATGGGCGAGTGGTTCAGCAAGGCGGGAGTTACCCAGTTCGCTTGCTCCGAAACGCAGAAATTTGGCCACGTCACCTATTTCTGGAACGGTAACCGCTCCGGCAAGTTCGAGGGCGAGACCTATCAGGAAGTGCCGAGCGATGTGGTGCCTTTCGAGCAGCGGCCGTGGATGAAGGCGGCGGAAATCACCGATGCGATGATCGCCGCGCTGCAGAGCGGCCAGTACAAGACGCTGCGCTGCAATTTCGCCAATGGCGACATGGTCGGCCATACCGGCAATTTCCGCGCCGCGACGATGTCGGTCGAGGCGGTCGATCTGCAACTGGCGCGCCTGCTGCCGGTAATCGACGCGCTGGGCGGCGTCGCGCTGATTACCGCCGACCATGGCAATGCCGACGAAATGTACGAAATCGACAAGAAGACCAAGCAGCCAGCCCAGCACAAGGACGGCTCGTTCAAGGCGAAGACGGCGCACACGCTGAATCCGGTGCCGCTGATCCTTTACGACAATGTCAGCGGCGGCAAACTGGGTTTGCAGCAGACTGAAAAGGCCGGGCTGGCCAATATCGCCGCGACGGTGGCCAATCTGATCGGGCTGGAAAAACACGCGAAGTGGGAAGAGAGCCTGCTCGAACTCAAGTAAGACCGGTCAATCCAAAAAATGACGGGCGCGTTGCCGCGAGGGACGCGCCCGTTTTTTCATGGTTTTTTTGTGTAGACCGCAGCGGATCGGGCGCCCGGCTTGCCCAGCCCAAATCGTTGAAACCAATGTTCTGCCGACAGCTCTAATTTTCGGCGTGCCTTTGTTGACCCGGTGGCTGGCACGCGCCCCGAAATCAGCGGCGATGATTGCCACCCAACACTTTCTGCTTGAGGAGGCATCATGGCAGATCACGAAACGCTACTCCCGGAATCGCCGATTTCCGACGAGGAAGTCAGGCGGCGCAAGGCGTTCCTCGAATTTTCCGATGACGACGTGAGCGTGCTTGAAGGGGTCAATGAAGTCGCCATCCGTTATGCCGATTCGGTGATTGATGATTTCTATCGGCACCTGATGTCGTTTGACGAGACACGCGCCTTCTTTGCCGATCCGGCCTTGCTGAAGCATGTCAAAGAGATGCAGAAGAACTATTTCATGCGTCTGACCCGGGGCAATTACGATCAGGCCTATGTCGCCGAGCGGATCAAGATCGGGCAGATCCACGAGCGCGTCGGCCTGCCGATCAAGTCGTATTTCGGCATGTACTGCTTCTATCTGCGCGCCGTGCTCGGGCGCTTGCAGGACGAGTTCAGGGATATGCCGGAACACGCCTTCAGCGTTTTCAATTCGCTGATGAAACTGACTTTCTTCGACATGGGGCTGGCCATCGATACTTATGTCGAGTCGCGCGAACGCACCATCCAGGGTCAGCAGGAGGCGATTCGCGAACTATCGACGCCGGTTCTGCTGCTCCGCCCTGGTTTGCTGCTGCTCCCCATCATCGGCCTGATCGACACCCTGCGCGCCCGGCAGTTGACCGAGCAATTGCTGCGTTCGGTGCGCAGCAACCGGGCGCAGGTCGTCGTCATCGATGTCACCGGCGTGCCCTCGGTCGATACCAAGGTCGCCAACCATCTCGTGCAGACCGTCGAGGCAGCCCGCCTGATGGGGGCGGTTTCCATCGTCAGCGGCATTGCGCCCGACATCGCGCAGACGATGGTCCGTCTCGGCATCGATCTGCGCCGCATCCGGACGGTCGGCGATCTGCAGAGCGGCATCGAGGAAGCCGAGCGCCAGCTCGGTTACATCGTCGTCAAAAATGAGGCCGTCGAAAGTGGGGACGGAAAATGAACCGGGCCCGCGCCCCGATCCTGAAACTGGGCGAAACGCTGATCGTCTCGGTCCAGGAGGCCTTGATGGACGCCGATCTGGTCGGTCTGCGCGACGAACTGGTCGCCGAGGTCAAAATGTATCGGGCGACCTGCGTCATCATCGATGTGACGGTGCTCGATGTGCTCGATTCCTTCGCTGCCCGCACCTTGCGCCATATCGCCCAGATGACGCAGTTGCTTGGCGCGCGCACGGTCATCGTCGGGATTCAGCCGGATGTGGCGTTCGCCATGGTGCAACTGGGTTTGACCCTGCAAGGGACGGAGACGGCGCTCGATCTTGAGGACGCCTTGTCCCGGCTCAATCTCAAAATAGGCCGTGATCGCCGTGTCCAGTGAATTGAACGTTCCCATCCGCTCCGAAGCCGATCTGGTAACAGCCCGGCTGCGCGGCCGCGAGATGGCGTCCACGCTGCACTTTTCTTCCAGTGATCTGACCTTGATTGCTACCGCCATTTCGGAAGTGACACGCAACATCCTCAGTTACGCCGGCAGCGGTGAGCTCGACCTGCGGCTGGTCCGTCAGGGGCAAAGGCTGGGCGTGTCGATCGTTGCCCGCGATCACGGCCCAGGCATCGCCGACCTCTTTTCGGCCATGCAGGACGGCTACAGCACTTCGGGCAGCCTCGGCCTCGGGCTGCCCGGCTCGAAACGGCTGATGGACGAATTCGACGTCGCTTCCGAGGTCGGCAAGGGCACGACAGTGACGATGACCAAATGGAAAATGTAGCGCTCTGCCCGGCACCGCCGCTCGCCGTCCCCTACGAATACGCCGTGGCCAGCCGGACGCTGGCCGGCGAACGGCGCTGCGGCGATGCGGCGCTGGTCTGCGCCAGCGGCGACGACGGCATTCTGGTCGCCGTGGTCGATGGTCTGGGCCATGGCGACGAGGCTGCCCTGGCGGCGGAAGTTGCGATCCGGACCCTGCGTGAACATGCCGGTCTGCCGGTGGTCAGCCTCTTCCAGCGTTGTCACGAGAACCTGCAGCGAACGCGCGGCGCCGCCATCGCCCTGGCGGTTATCGAGATCTCCAGCCAGACGGTGAACTGGGGCGGCGTCGGCAATGTCGAGGGCATTCTGGCCGGCACCGGGCACGCTTGGCCATGCAACAAGCAATACCTGACCAATCGCGGCGGGGTGGTCGGCTACCGTCTGCCGGCGGTGCGGGCCAGTCAGGTGCCGATCCTGCCCGGCGATTTGCTGATTTTCGCCAGCGACGGCGTTGATGAATGTTTCACCCTGGGTGAACTCCGGTACGGCGTGCCGGATGTGATGGCCCGAGCCATCCTCGACCGCCATGGCAAGGTGACGGATGACGCCCTGGTCCTGGTTTTGCGCTGGCGTGGACCGGTCGCCGGCAAGTCTTCGGGGAGCGTGCCATGAACTCCGAGCAGCGGAATTTCAGCGCCGACTACGAGCTGGCCTTTGTCGACTATCTCAACGGGGGCGATGAAGAGACTGCCTTGCAGCGCGCCTATGAGCTGGGGCGGCGGGCGATTGCCGGCGAGCAGAGCATCCTTGAACTGATCGGCATGCATTACCGGCTGGTCCAGGCCTACGAGTCGCGCCACCGGATGCCGCTGCCGCGCGGCCAGAAGATCCAGCGCAGCGAAGCCTTCCTGACCCAGGTCATGGCCCTGTTCGAGATGACGCACCGGCAGACGCTGGACATGAACCAGTCGCTGCGCAACAGCGAGCGGCGCAAGGCGGCGATTCTTGGCAGCGCCTTCGACGGCATCATCACTTTCGACGTCAACGGCCGCATCATCGAGTTCAATCCGGCGGCCGAGCAGATGTTCGGCCATGGCCGGGCGCAGGTCGTCGGCCATGATCTGGCCGAACTGATCCTGCCCGGGGCGCGCCGCGAGGCTTTTGGCCAGACGCTCGCCTTCTGCCGCAGCCAGCGCGACGGCACGGCGAGCGGCCAGCGCGAGGAGATCACGGCGTTGCGGGCCGACGGCAGCGAATTCCCGGTCGAAATGGCCGTCACCCTGATCGAGGCCGACGCCTTTCCCTTCTTTGCGGCCTTTATTCGCGACCTCAGTGAACGCAAGACCTACGAGGCGAAAATCGAGTATCTGGCAACGCACGATGCACTGACTAACCTGGCTAACCGCAACCTGCTCAAGGATCGCCTCGAAAACGCCATCGCCCATCTGGCGCGCGGTCAGGAGTATGCGCTGGCGGTGCTCTTCGTCGGCATCGAGCGCTTCAAGTTCATCAACGACAGCATGGGCCATGCTTTCGGCGATGCGCTGATCCGGGAAATCGCCACCCGTCTGCAACAAGTCGTCCGGGACGGCGATACCGTCGCCCGCCACGGCAGTGATGAATTTGTCATCGTCATGGACGGCCTGAGAAACGGTGTCCAGGACGCGCTGCACGGGGCGAGCAAGGTGCTGACCGCCTTCATGCAGCCCTTCACCGTCGACGGCCACGCCATTCATCAGCTCTGCAGTATCGGTGTCAGCCTTTATCCCGACGACGGCAAGGATGCTGAAATGCTGCTCGGCAATGCCGATGCCGCCATGCATCGGGCCAAGGCGGCCGGTGGCGGCACGGTCCACTTCTACACGCGCGATCTGAGCATTTTCGCCGCCGAGCGGGTCAAGCTTGAAAATGCACTGTGGAGCGGCCTCGAACGCGGTGAATTCAGCCTCTACTACCAGCCGCAGGTGCGCCTCAAGGACAACGTTATCGTCGGTGCCGAAGCGCTGATCCGCTGGCAACACCCGGAGCTGGGCATGATCCACCCGGAGCGTTTCATCGCCCTGGCCGAGGAGACCGGCCTGATCGGCCCGATTGGCGAATGGGTGCTGAACACGGCCAATGCGCAAAGTCGCCTCTGGCAGGACGCGGGCTTTCCCGATTTCCGCATGGCGGTCAATGTCTCGGCCCGACAGTTTCGCGACGGCGGCATCCTGCGGGCGCTCAAGGCGCTGCTCGCCGCCAATGCGGTGACGCCGGGTTCGCTTGAACTTGAAGTGACCGAGAGCAGCATGATGGACAACATGGACGAGTCGATAGCCATTCTCAGCGAACTGCGCGGCCTCGGCGCCAGCATCTCACTCGATGACTTCGGCACCGGCTACTCGTCGTTGTCCTATCTGCGTCGCATGCCGGTCGACCGGCTGAAGATCGACCAGTCCTTCGTGCACGACATGGAAGCCGACGCGCAGAAACGGACGATGATCAAGGAGATCATCCATCTGGCCCAGGCCTTCGATTTGAGCATCATCGCCGAAGGCGTCGAAACCTGCGGTGAACTGGCTTTTCTCGCCGAAAATGGCTGCCACGAATACCAGGGCTATCTTTATTCCCGGCCGGTGCCGGCCAGCGAGTTCGAGCGTCTTTTGCGGGCCGGCTGAGGGCGGTCGCGCCGGTTGTACTCTTTCTCGGCCATTGACTGTTCGGCTTTTTCGAACTGTTGATGATGCCGTTCCGGGGGGCTAACGGTGTTTCCGGTTTTAGAATAGCCCCCCTCCACGTCATTTTACTGCGCCGACCACCATGCTCGAAATTCTGCTTTCCCCCGAAATCTGGATCGCCTTCTTGACGTTGACCGCGCTGGAACTGGTTCTCGGGATCGACAACATCATTTTCATTTCCATTCTGGTCGACAAGCTGCCGAAGGAAAAACAGGAGTTGGCGCGCCGTATCGGCCTGTTCCTGGCCATGTTCATGCGCATCGGCCTGCTCTTGGTGTTGTCGTGGATCGTCGGTCTGACCGAGCCGGTGCTGACGCTGTTCGGTCTCGGCATTTCCGGGCGTGACCTGATCCTGATTGCCGGTGGCCTGTTCCTGATCTGGAAGAGTACCGGCGAGGTGCACCAGTTGCTCGAAGGCGAGGAGGGCTCCGAGTCGCACAAGGTGGCCTCAAGCTTCGCCGGCGTGATTGGACAGATCATCGTCATCGACCTGGTGTTTTCGCTCGACTCGATCATTACCGCCGTCGGCATGGTCAGTCAGGTCGGCGTGATGATCGCTGCGGTTGTCGCCTCGGTTGGCCTGATGATGCTGTTCGCCCGCTCGATCGGCGAATTCGTCTCGAATCACCCGACGATCAAGATGCTCGCCTTGTCCTTCCTGGTCGTTGTC
>CAYWNX010000180.1:0-5997 GCA_964459735.1 uncultured Dechloromonas sp.
GCGACCGCCTGTTCTACTTCACGACCTGCGGCTGGATGATGTGGAACTGGCTGGTTTCCGGCCTGGCCTGTGGTGCGACGCTGCTGCTCTACGACGGCTCGCCGTTCGCCGCCAAGGGCACGGTGCTTTTCGACTACGCCGCCGGTGAAAAAATGACCCACTTCGGCACCTCGGCGAAGTTCATCGACGCTGCCGCGAAATTCGGCCTGCTGCCGGGCAAAACGCATGATCTGGCTGCCCTGCGCGCCATGTTTTCGACCGGCAGCCCGTTGAGCCCGGAAGGCTTCGACTGGGTCTATCGCGAAATCAAGCACGACATCCTGCTTGCCTCAATCTCCGGCGGCACCGACATCGTTTCCTGCTTCGTGCTTGGCAACCCGGTTCTGCCGGTCTATCGCGGCGAAATCCAGTGCCGTGGGCTAGGCATGGCGGTCGATGTCTTCAACGATGAAGGACAGCCGGTGCGCTCGGAGAAAGGCGAACTGGTCTGCACCAGGCCCTTCCCGGTGATGCCGGTCGGCTTCTGGAATGATCCCGACGGCAGGAAATACCACGCCGCCTATTTCGAACGCTTTGCCAATATCTGGTGTCACGGCGATTTCTCGGCTATCACCCCGCACGACGGCGTGATCATCTACGGCCGTTCGGATGCAACGCTCAATCCCGGCGGCGTGCGTATCGGCACGGCGGAAATTTACCGCCAGGTCGAGCAACTGCCGGAAGTGATCGAATCGCTGGTGATCGGTCAGGACTGGCCGCCGGGCAGGAACGACGATGTCCGGGTCGTGCTCTTCGTCAAGCTACAGGAAGGTCAGACGCTGGATGCCGGCCTGATCGAGCGGATCAAAAAGCAGATCAGGGACAACACCACGCCGCGCCACGTGCCGGCCAAGGTGGTGCAGGTGGCAGATATTCCGCGCACCAAGTCGGGCAAGATCGTTGAACTGGCCGTGCGCAATGTCGTGCATGCACAGCCGGTCAGGAATATCGAGGCCTTGGCCAACCCGGAAGCGCTGGAGTTTTTCCGCGACCGGGTCGAACTGGCCGACTAGTTTCAGCCTTTGGTTCTGTGGTATCAGGCGCGGCGGGCGAACAAGGTGGCCAATCCCGGCACCTTGCGGGCCAGTTCCAGCCCGTTGCCGAACAACCAGCCTAGAGCAGAGGTAATGCGCTGGCTGGCGGCCGGGCTTTCGATCCAGCGGTAAAACAGCGTGCCGCCGGCAATGCTTGCGGTCCACGCCAAAAACAGGCCAAAAACAGCGGCGCCGGGCGATGAAAAGCCGAGCTGGACGAAGATTGCGTTGGCGATCAGGCAGATCGGGAAGTGCACCAAAAATACCGAGTAGGAAATCTGGCCGAGGAAGGCCAGCGGTTTGGCGTTCGGCCAGCGTTCCAGCAGGCCTCTGCGGCGGCTGAAGCCGAGTGCCAGGGCCACTGCCAGGGCGAGGGCGATGCGCGGCCGGAAATCAAGGATCAAGGCGGCGATGGCAAGCGTCGCGATAACGCCCAGCCAGGCCGATAGTTGCTTGCGCTCCGAGGCCCACCACGCAGCCGCCCCCAGCCCGTAGGAGCCGAAGAAATACAAGGCCCAGTTGTCCCAGGCGGCATCGCGGTTGAACCAGAATAGCGAGCTGGTCGCGACGAGCAGGACGAGGGCCGGTGCGACGTAGCGGATGCGGCCAAACCAGAGCAGGAGCGCCATCAGGGCAAACAGCTGGAAATCGATGGCGACATACCAGACGCCGGCCGACAGCGCGTCATAACCGAGCAGGCTCTGCAGCAGTAAGGCGTGAGCCAGCCACTGGGCCAGGGTGGCACGGTCCGGAATGGCCTCGTCGTTCATCCAGTGATCGGCGATGGCTGCGCCTGCGATGGCCAGACCAATGGCGGCGAGATAGGGAACGACCAGGCGCAGGTAACGCTTCCAGATCAGTGCCAGCGGCGAACCGGCCAGTGCCTGTCCGTTGCCGGAAAGGCCGCGGGCAGCGAGGAAACCGCCGATGACCAGAAAGACCTGTACCGCCATCCGCGCATACTCGTAAAGCCAGCCGAGCGTGCCGGGCAGCACCTGCTGCGCCGTAATCGACAGCGGGCCATAGGCTGACAGGTGGTGGAGAACGATTAGTTGCGATGCGATGGCCTTGAAGGCATCGATCAGCGGCATACGGTTTGCGGCGGAGCTCATGGGCGCGGATGTTACACTACATTGCTGCGGTGCACAATTGTTATCACGTTGTTTTACTTGAATAAATCAGTTGCCTGAATGGCAATTGACTGAAATGTTTTGTCGAGTGACTCTATTCAGCAAGCGGTAGTAGCAGGCCTGAATCGCTTACTGCCTGCAACAACCATTGTTCGACCTGGTCGATGCCGTCTGCCGACAGCACCTTGTTCTTTAAACGCAGGTGCTGGAAAAGCGCTGACAGGCGGGCCGGAAATTGATCGGCGTTTTCCAGCAGCCAGGGCCGTTCGGCCAGTGGCCATGAGCCAAAGGGGGCGACGGCGATCACCGTCTGCATCTCCTCATCGCTGAGTTCGATGCCGCATTCGCGGAACAACTGGCGACGAAATTGCGAGCCGAGGGTATGCAGGGCATCTTCACTCCGCTGGCCCAGTTTTGCGGTTGCCTGTGCACTGGCCCGGCGGTAACGCACCAGCACTTCCGGCAGGTTTGCCGCCCGCAAGCCGGATTCCATTGCGCGCCAGGCAAACAGCCAGTCCTCGGCCAGCCGCATGGCGCTGAATCTGATGCCGCAAGCCATAAAGCGCTCACGCCGCAGCATCATTGCCGTTTGTGCCATTTCGCAGCGAAACAACATGGCGGCGCGAATTACTTCGTGTTCGGTCATGAAGCGCGGGCGATAGCCTTCAGTCGCCGGGTCGCCAAACCATTCAACTTCGGCTGAAATGAAATCAATCGCCGGGTGATCGGCCAGAAATGCCAGTTGGCGATCAAAGCGTAGCGGCAGGGCAAGGTCGTCGGCATCGAGAAAGGCGATGTGGCGCCCGGTGGCCACGGCCATGCCGGCGTTGCGCGCCAGCCCGACCGACGCCGTCGGCGTTTCGACGACCCTGGCGCGATGCTGGCGGGCGATTGAGGCGCTGTTATCGGCGCAGGCGTTGGCTACCACGATGATTTCATGGCGGGCACTGCAGCAGATCGAGGCCAGCGTTTCGTCAAGTGTTTCGGCAGCGTTATGGGCCGGGATGACGATGCTTAATTCCACGCTCTAGCCCCGTTCGCTGGCGCTTAGACGAAGCGGGCGATAAAGGCGCCGCGGCAGCTTTCCGGCAGTTCGACCCAGACCCGGTAACCGCTGCCGGGTGCCACCTCGACCGGCTGGCCCGCTGCATTTTCCATGCGGTTGAGCAGCCAGCTATGGTTGCCGGCAGGATGCACGGATTCGAGACGATCACCAATGGCGAAGTGATTCTTGACCTCGATTTCCATCAGGCCGCGCGCCGCATCGAAACGCACGGCGTCGCCGACGTACAGGCTGCGGTCCGATTCGGAATGGCCGCGCAGATAGTTCTGATATTCGGCATCGTGGTGGCGCTGCAGGAAGCCGTCGGTATAGCCGCGATTGGCCAGACCATCCAGTTCGCGCAGCAGATTCGGGTCGAGCGGCCGCCCGGCCACGGCATCGTCAATCGCCTGCCGGTAGGACTGGCAGGTGCGCGCCACGTAGTAAGGGCTCTTGGTGCGGCCCTCGATTTTCAGCGAATCGACCCCCAGTTCGACCAGGCGCTGGACGTGCTCGATGGCGCGCAAGTCCTTCGAATTCATGATGTAGGTGCCGTGCTCGTCTTCCTCGATCGGCATCAGCTCGCCCGGGCGCATCTTTTCTTCGAGCAGGATTTCCTGATCGTTTCTGAGCATTTTTGCCGGTTGACCGTCGGAAGTGCTGACCTTGTAATCCCAACGGCAAGAGTTGGTGCAACTGCCCTGATTCGGGTCGCGGTGATTGAAATAGCCGGACAGCAGGCAGCGCCCCGAGTAGGCGATGCACAGCGCGCCGTGCACGAAAACTTCGAGTTCGATATCCGGGCATTGCTGGCGGATTTCGGCCACTTCGTCGAGCGACAGTTCGCGCGACAGGATGATGCGAGTGAGTCCCAGCTTCTTCCAGAAACGCACCGCTGCCCAGTTGACGGTATTCGATTGCACCGAAAGATGGACCGCCTGCTCGGGCCAGGTTTCACGCACCATGTCGATCAGGCCGGGGTCGGACATGATCAGCGCGTCCGGCTTGAGAGCGATCACCGGGGCCATGTCGGCGAGGTAGGTGGTGAGCTTGGCGTTGTGCGGAATGATGTTGCTGACGACAAAAAACTGTTTGCCGCGGGCGTGCGCTTCGTCGATGCCCTCCTGCAGCGTGGCGATGTTGCCGAACGCATTGTTGCGCACCCGCAGGCTGTAACGCGGCTGGCCGGCGTAGATTGCGTCGGCGCCAAAATCGAAGGCGGTGCGCATCATCTCGAGTGAGCCGGCGGGGGCGAGGAGTTCGGGGGCTTTGGGCATAGTAGAATGGGGCAAAACCACCGATTGTAGCCGCTCATGTCCGAAGAAATACTGATCAATTTCACGCCACAGGAGACCCGCGTTGCCGTGATGCAACAGGGCGTCGTTCAGGAATTGCACATTGAACGGACAACGAGCCGTGGGCTGGTCGGCAATGTTTATTTGGGTCGCATTTGTCGCATTTTGCCCGGCATGCAGTCGGCATTCATTGATGTAGGGCTGGAGCGCACTGCCTTCCTGCATGTTGCCGATATCTGGCAAGCCCGGGAAACTGCTGTCGAGCGACCGATTGAAAAGATGCTGGCCGAAGGGCAGAGCATTGTCGTCCAGGTGATCAAGGATCCGATCGGCACCAAGGGGGCGCGCCTATCGACGCAAATTTCCATCGCCGGGCGCATGCTGGTTTATTTGCCGCAGGAAAAGCATATCGGCATTTCGCAACGGATCGAGGCCGAGGCCGAGCGTGAAGCGCTGCGCGAAAGAATCACCCATCTCGTGCCGGCCGACGAGCCGGGGGGATTCATCGTGCGGACGATGGCCGAAAATGCCAACGATGGCGAATTTGCCACCGATATCGGCTATCTGCGCAAAACCTGGGCCGATATTCGCGACAAGGCAAGAACCTCCCCGCCGCCGACCGTGCTTTATCAGGAGTTGTCGCTCGGCCAGCGCGTCCTGCGCGATTTTGTGAATCCCGACACCGGGCGCATCGTCATCGACTCCCGCGAAAACTTCCAGAAACTGACGGCTTTCGCCGAGGAATACACGCCGGCCGTGCTGCCGCTGCTCGACCACTACACCGGCCAGCGCCCCTTGTTCGATCTGCACGGCGTCGAGGAAGAAATCCAGAAAGCCCTGGCCCGGCGGGTCGATCTGAAATCCGGCGGCTATCTGATCATGGACCAGACCGAGGCGATGACGACGGTCGACGTCAATACCGGCGGTTTTGTCGGGGTGCGCAATTTCGACGACACCATTTTCAAGACCAATCTCGAAGCGGCGGTCACCATCGCCCGCCAGCTGCGCCTGCGGAACCTCGGTGGCATCATCATTGTCGATTTCATCGACATGGACAACGAGGAGCACAAGAAGGCGGTGCTGGCGGAATTCAACAAGGCCTTGGCGAACGATCATACGCGGCTGACGGTCAATGGCTTTACGGCGCTTGGCTTGGTCGAGATGACCCGCAAGCGGACCCGTGAGTCGCTGGCGCATGTCCTTTGCCAGCCTTGCCCGACCTGCGGCGGGCGCGGTGAAGTCAAGACCGCCCGGACCGTGACTTACGAAATTCTCCGCGAACTGCTGCGTGAAGCGCGCCAATTCAACGCCCGCGAATACCGGGTGCTGGCCGGCCCGGCGGTGGTCGATCTCTTTCTTGACGAAGAGTCCCAGGCCTTGGCCATGCTCTCCGACTTCATCGGAAAATCGGTTTCCCTGCAATCCGAACCCAGCTATTCTCCCGAGCAATACGACAT
>CAYWNX010000181.1:0-5954 GCA_964459735.1 uncultured Dechloromonas sp.
CCAGGATAGAAAAATTGCCGACGAGTCGCTACGGGTCAAGGTGGCGCTGGATGTGAGCTCGAACAGTGTGATGGTGGCTGATCCGGACGGCAAAATCATTTACTGCAACGCGGCGGTGCTTGCGATGATGCGCCAGGCCGAGGCCGATTTGCGCAAGGAGTTGCCGGCATTCCGGGTGGATGCCATTCTCGGCTCCAGTTTCGACCTTTATCACAAGAGTCCGGCCCACCAGAAAAATCTGCTGGGCAGCCTGAAGGACGTGCACCGGACTGAGATTTCCGTCGGTGGGCATGTTTTTTCACTGGTTGCCAGCCCGATCACCAACGAGCGTTACGAGCGGCTGGGTACGGTCGTCGAGTGGCGCGACCGGACGGCTGAGGTGGCAATCGAGCACGAAGTGGGCGGCATCATTGCGGCAGCGGGCGCCGGTGATTTTTCGCGGCGCATTGCAGCGGATCGGATGAGTGGCTTCTTCCGGCACATTTCGCAAGGGATCAACGACTTGCTTGAGGTGAACAGCCGGGCACTGGAGGATCTCGGCGCGATGCTGAATCGCCTGTCGCAAGGCGATCTGACCCGCAAGATCGAGACTGAATATCAGGGCGTCCTGGGGCAACTGAAGGATGATGCGAATGCTACGGTCGACACGCTGCAGGAGATCATTTTCTCGATCAAGAGTGCGACCGATGCGATCAATATGGCGGCGCAGGAAATCGCCAGCGGCAATCAGGATCTCTCCGGCCGTACCGAACAGCAGGCTTCCAGTCTGGAGGAAACGGCGTCGAGCATGGAAGAGCTGACCGGCACGGTCAAGCAGAACGCCGATCACGCCCGCCAGGCCACGACACTGGCCAGCAATGCCCAGCAGGTTGCCGAGAAGGGGGGGCAGGTGGTTGGCCAGGTGGTGGAAACCATGGGCGCCATCCATCAGGCATCGCACAGGATTGCCGACATCATCAGCGTGATCGACGGCATTGCTTTTCAGACCAATATTCTGGCGCTCAATGCAGCGGTCGAGGCGGCGCGGGCCGGTGAGCAGGGCCGCGGCTTTGCCGTGGTGGCGACAGAGGTGCGCAGTCTGGCCCAGCGCAGTGCGGCAGCGGCCAAGGAGATCAAGGGCTTGATTTCCGACTCGGTCGATAAGGTGCAAACCGGCAGCCGCCTGGTCGATCAGGCGGGCAAAACCATGGATGAGGTGGTGGCCAGCATCCAGCGTGTGGCCCGCATCATGGCCAATATCTCGGAGGCCAGTCGCGAACAGACTTCAGGTATCGAGCAGATCAGTCTCGCCGTCAGTGAAATGGACGAGATGACGCAACAGAATGCGGCCCTGGTCGAAGAGGCCGCCGCCGCTGCCGAGAGCCTGGAAGAGCAGGCGCGCAGCCTGGCTGAGTCGGTGGCGGTATTCCGCCTGCCGGGCGGGGTGATGGTCAGCAACCAGTTGCAGTTGTCCGGACTTGATTTTGATGGCGCGATTGCCGCCCACAGCAAATGGAAGCAGCGGTTGCTCGATTACGTTGCGGGCGGCGGAGAGCAACTTGATCCGGCAATTGTCGGTCGTGATGACCAGTGTGCCCTGGGCTGCTGGATTCACGGTGATGGCCGTGCCTTGCGCGGCGATGCCCAGTATTCGGATCTCAAGCTCGAACATGCCGGTTTCCATCGTTGCGCCGCCAAGGTGATCCGTACCAGGATGACTGGCGACAACGACGGCGCGCGCGAGCAGATTGCCGGCGAGTTCAGTAATCGTTCAAGGCGGGTGATTGGTTTGCTTGAAGGCATGCGTTCGGGCAGCAATATCGTGCCAAAACCGCTGTTGACCGCAGCTGCCCCGAAAAAAATTTCCACCAGCCCGAGGCTGGCGCTCATGGCGCCTGATGAGGCTGAGTGGGCAGAGTTCTAATAACAACGACAACCCGACGGATTAGCGCTGATGCGAAATAATTTGCCCGTGACCCATGTGGAAGTTCAGCTGGATGCCCACACCCTGATTGTCTCGAAAACCGACCTCAAGGGTCAGATCACCTACATCAGCAAGGACTTCATCGACATCAGCGGCTTTGCTGAAGCCGAGTTGATCGGTCAGCCGCACAATATCGTGCGTCATCCAGACATGCCGGTCGAAGCCTATGCCGACATGTGGGTCGATCTGAAGGATGGGCGGCCATGGACCGGGCTGGTCAAAAACCGCTGCAAGAACGGCGACCATTACTGGGTGCAGGCCACCGCGACGCCGATTCGTGAGGGGGGGCAGGTTGTCGGCTATATGTCGGTGCGTCGCCAGGCCAGCCGGCAGAAAATTGAGGCGGCCGAAAGCACCTATCGGCTTTTTCGCGAGCAGAAGGCCGGTAGCCTGAAGATCAGGCACGGGGAATTCGTCAAGGGTGGGGAAGGCCTTTTTGCCGGGCTCAGTCTGAAGAGTAAGCTGATCGCCGGATTTGGCGCGCTGCTCACCGCCCTCGTCATCGTCGCCGGGCTTGGTATTTGGGGCATGGGGCAAACCAATAGCGAGGTAGGCAAACTCTACAACGACCGTTTGCAGCCAACCCAGTTACTGGGTGCCATCGGCAAGACCATGGCGGATAACCGGGCGCAAGTCCTGCTCGCCTTGCAGCACGACCCTGACGGGCCATACGCCAGTTTGCATGATCATCCGCTGGATTTTCACATCAAGCAGATCGATACCAATATCGCCCAGATTACCGCTCAGTGGGAAGCTTATAAAAAGAGCATCAGCACCGATGAGCATCGGCAATTGGCCGATGCCTATGCCGAAGCACGCAAGCGTTATGTCACGGAAGGGCTGCTACCGGCCAGGGCAGCCTTGCTTGAGGGGCGTTTTTCGGATGCCAATCTGATTTTGCTCAAGCAGATCAACCCGGCGTACACCGCTGCCGCCGAAAAGGCGTCGGCACTTTTCAAGGGACAGATTGACGGCGGGCAGACCCAGTTGACGGCCAGCGAGCAGGCATTCTCCCGGGATCGGCTGATGATCATCGCCATTGTCATCGCCGCGCTGGCGGCTGGATTACTCATTGCACTGGCGATCATCCGTTTGATCACGCGCCCGATTGAGTCGGTAATTGCCACTTTCCAGGCGCTGGCGAATGGCGACTTCACCCGCAACGTCGATATTGCGCGCAACGATGAAATGGGCAAGGTGTTGCAGGGCCTGCAGTCGATGCAGATTCAGCAGGGTTTCAACGTCGCGGAGAGCGAGCGTATTGCCAACGACAACCTGCGCATCCAGATCGCGCTCGACTGCGTTTCGGCAAATCTGCGCATTGCCGGCGATGACGGCACGGTGATTTACGCCAACAAGGGCCTGCTTACCACGCTGCGTCAAATTGAGCCAGCCTTGCGCTTGCAGCAGCCGAATTTCTCGGTCGACAAGTTTGTCGGCAGCAATGTCGGTACCTTCTATCAGGATGCGGCGGCGGCGCTGAAGAGCTTGCGCGAGTTGCAGTCGACCTGCCAGACGGAAATGGAAATCGGTGGCCGCATTTATAAGGTGATTACCAATCCAATCATCAATGAGCGCGGCCAGCGTCTGGGCACGGTGGGCGAGTGGGTTGACCGGACGGCGGAGTTGCACGCCCAGCGTGCGGTCGCCGCCCTGATCAGCCGCGCTTCGGCCGGTGATCTTGAGGCCCGCCTCGATACCGCTACCCTGGAAGGCTTTTACAAGGAACTGGGCGCGGGGATCAACAGTTTGCTGGAGACCAGCGGCTCGGCCATCGGCGAGATTGCGGCGCTGCTGGAGCGGGTTGCCGGTGGTGATCTGATGCATACGGTCAACTCGGAATATCAGGGTACTTTTGGCAAGTTGCGTGACGATGCCAACCAGACGGTCGACCGACTGCGCGAACTTGTTGGCGACATTCAGCACTCCGCCGAAACGATCAATACGGCAGCCCGGGAAATTGCCAGCGGCAATCAGGATCTTTCCAGCCGTACCGAAGAGCAGGCGAGCAGCCTGGAAGAAACCGCTTCCAGCATGGAGCAGTTGACCTCCACGGTACGCCAGAATGCCGATAACGCCCGTCAGGCCAATGAACTGGCCGCCGGTGCGCAGGCGGTGGCCGAGAAGGGGGGTGAGGTGGTCGGTCAGGTGGTGCACACGATGGGCTCGATTCATCAGGCCAGCAGCAAGATTGCCGACATCATCGGCGTGATCGATGGGATTGCCTTCCAGACCAATATTCTGGCGCTCAATGCAGCGGTTGAGGCGGCGCGGGCCGGTGAGCAGGGCCGCGGCTTTGCCGTGGTGGCGACCGAAGTGCGTAGTCTGGCTCAGCGCAGTGCGGCAGCGGCCAAGGAAATCAAGGGGTTGATCTCCGATTCGGTCGATCGCGTCGAAGCGGGTAACCGGCTGGTCGATCAGGCCGGACGCACGATGGAAGAGGTTGTTTCCAGCATCAAGCGGGTTGCCAGGATCGTCACCGATATTGCCGAAGCCAGCCGCGAACAAAGTGCCGGGATCGATCAGGTCAGTCTGGCCATTAACCAGATGGATGAGGTGACCCAGCAGAATGCGGCGCTGGTCGAAGAGGCGGCGGCAGCAGCCGAAAGTCTGGAGGAGCAGTCCAACCATCTGGCCGAGTCGGTAGCGGTTTTCAAGGTGGCGCAAGGCGCCAGGAGCGTTAAAAACACGTCACGCTTGAGCGGCCCGGCTCCCTCGTCACGTCCGGCGCAGGCGGCGCGTCAGGTTTCCGGAAAAAAACCGGTGGCACTTCCCGCTTCACTCGATGATGAGTGGACCGAGTTTTAAGCAGGCTCAGAACCAACTGATCAAGGTAGCTCATGAAGATTAATCTGCCGGTAACGCAAAAAGAAGTCGCGCTCAGGGCGGGGCAAAATATTGTCTCGAAGACTGATCTCAAGGGTCAGATCACCTACGTCAATGAGGTTTTCGTCGAGATCAGCGGCTTTGCCGAAGCCGAGTTGATTGGCCAGTCACACAACATCGTGCGCCATCCGGACATGCCGCCGGAGGCTTTTGCCGATCTCTGGGCGACGCTCAAGGAGGAGCGGCCGTGGACCGGCTTGGTCAAGAACCGCTGTAAAAATGGTGACCATTACTGGGTGCTGGCCAATGCTGCTCCGATTTTTCAAAACGGCGTGGTTACCGGTTATATGTCAGTGCGGACGGCGCCTTCCCGGGAGCAGATCGAAGCGGCGGACGGCGCTTATCGAATGTTCCGCGAGGGCAGGGCGGCCGGGTTGGGTATCCGCGAAGGGCAGGTGGTGAAGACCGGCTTCAGCCTGGGCACCTGGTTGAACAAGCGCAGCATTGCCCAGCGTATTTTTGCCATTTGTGGGCTGTTGACCGCAGGCATGCTGCTGGTTGGTGGCTTGGGGCTGGTGGAGGTTGGCGACAGTAATGAGCGGCTGCATACCGTTTATGTCGATCGCGTGGTGCCCTTGCAGCAGCTCAAGGAAGTGGCGGATGCCTACGCGGTTTCGATTGTCGATCTTTCGCACAAAACCCGCGACGGTGCCGAGAGTTTCGAATCGGGACTGGGCAAGGTCGAGCAGGCGCAAGGCGTGATTCGCAGTCGCTGGCAGGAATATACGGCGACCGATCTGACCGATGAAGAGAAAAAACTGGTTGGCGAGGCGCATGAGTTGATGCAGAAGGGGGATCTGGCGACCACTCGCCTCAAGGAAATCCTCGTCAGCAAGGATCGCGATGCCTTGGCCGCTTTCGCCGCGAAGGATCTTTACCCGGCGATCGACCCGATCTCCGACAAATTGAGCGAACTGGTTACCTTACAATTGCGTGAAGCGAAGGTCAATGTCGATCAGGCGGCTGCCAGTGCCAGCGCTTTCCAGAGCCGGTTCGGTTTGTTGATCCTGGTTTTCGGACTGCTTGGCGGCTTTTTGGCACAGGGTCTGGCCAGAGGCATTCGCCGGCCGGTCGCTGCGGCGGTCGCTTTTTTCAAGGCATTGTC
>CAYWNX010000182.1:0-5951 GCA_964459735.1 uncultured Dechloromonas sp.
AGGTGCACGCCGTCGGCTACTGCCTCGGCGGCACCCTGCTGGCGCTGGCGGCCGCGACCATGGCCCGTGACGGCGACGACCGCCTGGCATCGATCTCGCTGTTCGCCGCCCAGGTCGATTTCGAGGAAGCCGGTGAATTGCAGCTCTTCATCGACGAAGCGCAGCTCACCTTTCTCGAAAACATGATGGCCGAGCAGGGTTATCTCGACAAGGACCAGCTCTCCGCCGCCTTCAACCTGCTGCGCTCGAAGGACCTGATCTGGTCGAAGGTGATCGATGAATACCTGGAGGGCGAGCGCCAGCGGATGTTCGACCTGATGGCGTGGAGTGCCGATTCGACGCGCCTGCCCTTCCGCATGCATTCGGAGTACTTGCGCAGCCTGTTCCTTAATAACGACCTGGCTGAAGGGCGCTACATCGTCGACGGCGACGGCATTGCGCTGACCGACATTCGGGCGCCGATCTTCGCGGTCGGCACGGAAAAGGACCACATCGCACCCTGGCGCTCGGTCTACAAGGTGCATCTCTACACCGATACCGAAGTCACTTTCGTGCTCACCAGCGGTGGCCACAACGCCGGCATCATCAGCGAACCGGGACGCCACCGCCACAGCTACCGGATGACTTCCCACGACGCTCAGCACCGCTACCTGCATCCGGCGCGCTGGTACGAAAGCGCGCCGTGCACCGAAGGCTCGTGGTGGCCAGCCTGGCTAGCGTGGCTGGCGAAGCGCTCGAACAGCAAGGTCGCTCCGCCGGCGATCGGGGCGCCGAAAAAAGGCATCGTCGCGCTCGACGATGCGCCAGGCACTTACGTGCACCAGGCTTAGTCGGCCGGATTTGCTGTCCGCCGCGGGAATGCGCCTTAATGCCATCGGGATAGGCATGAGCGGCAGCGGCACCAGAAAGTCTTGGCAAGCGGCATGCGAACTTTTCCGCCGTCGGCTAAGGCAGCGAGCAGTACCAAACCTGCTTATCGCGCCGACGCAAGCTGGCAAACCAATTGCTTGATGGTTCGGCACAGAGCGAGTCACTGAGGAGCAGAAAACATGATCAAACTGGCCATCATCTTTTTCATTATTTCCCTGGTCGCCGGGCTGCTGGGCTTTACCAATATCGCCGCCGGGGCGGCCGGCATCGCCAAAATCCTGTTCTTCATCGCGCTGACCATCTTTCTCATCGTGCTGGTCTTCGGCGTGCTGCTGGGGCTCTTGGCGTTCTAAGCCGGTTCGCCATCCCAGCCTGCTCGCGTCAAGCCGTTGCCGTGTCGAGCTTCCGCTCCCGGCGACCGAGGCCGCTTGGCAATTGAAAAAAATGCGGCACCGTTTGAAAAAACCACCTATTTCCATCTGTCGCACCCGTTCGAGTGGCCGTAAAAAAGAGCGCTTTCTGCCAGTTGACCGCAACTGCCAACGCCAGCAGGCCGCTGCAGTTTTCCAGCTCGAACCGGGCCGTCGGTGGGACAAAAAAACGCGGCCAAACGTCGCCGCCTGTCCGCGTTCAAGTCCGGTTTAAGCGGCTTTCCCGCACCGACTACCTACCAGTAAGTCTGCTGACCGTAATAGTCAGGCACTTGCCGTGCCCAGGTGTCGTCCGTCATGGCCGGCCAGTGGTCCTTGTCGAACCCCGGGGCGTTTTCCAGCTTTGCCTTATCCGCGATGCGCACGCGCTGGCGCGTTATGCCGCGCTTTGCCAGGAAGCCGGCCTGCTGCCTATCGTCGAACCCGAAGTGCTGATGGATGGCGCCCACGGCATCGAGTACTGCGAGGCAGTAACCGGGCAAGTGCTGGCAGCGGTCTTCGCCGAACTGGACGCCTACCGGGTGGTGCCGGAAGGCCTGTTACTGAAACCGAACATGGTGATTGCCGGCAAGCAGTGCATCTGAACGCCATCAACGCGATTGGCAGTCAGCCGTGGGCGCTCAGTTTTTCCTATGGCCGGGCGCTGCAGGCGCCAGTGCTGGCAGCGTGGCAGGGACAGGAAAGCAATGTCGGGGCGGCGCAGCAAGCGCTCCAGCTTCGTTGCCGGCTGAATGGCCTGGCCCGCGACGGAAAATATGCCCCTACCCTGGAGGGCACCGCATCAAGCGATTGAATGGCCGGTCAAGCCGACCTCTTGCGCGACGGCCGGCAATCGACCAATTTTGGATTCGCTGCTCGTTCAGGCATTGACCGGGGCAGGCACCGGCGGATCAAAGTAGTAGCCTTGGAACAAGTCGAACTGCAAATCCGCGCAGCGTTGTGCGCACTGACTCGAATCGACCTTCTCGGCCAGAAGTTGCAGCGGGAAATGGCGCAGTTCCCGGACCAGCGCCGCGAGATGTTCGTCGTCGAGGCTCGGCAGATCGACCTTGACGATGTCGGCGAGATCGAGCAAGGGGGCGTAGTCGTCCCGGTAGTCATAGACGTCGTCGAGGGCAAGGTGGAAACCGCGGCGTTTCAGATCGGCACAGCGGCAGATTACCCGCTCGTCGACCTGCACCGTTTCGAGAAGCTCCAGCACGACCTGCCGGCTTGGCAAGGACTCAATCCGCGACGAGAACAGCATTTCGGCATCGACGTTGATGAACCCCGGCAGACCGCGCAGCATTTGCCGGCTCTGCCCGCCCTTGTCGTACATCAGGTGAATGACTTGATCGGTCGCCAGGGCATCGTCCGTTATCTGTGCGGCGACGGCGTCGCCATGGCGGTGGAGCAATTCGAAAGCTGCCACACTGTATTTTCGGTTTCGGATCGGCTGCGGCGACACCCGGATATCACTGTTGTTGTTGATGGACATGATTTTTCCTTCCTTGACTGGCCAAGCCCCGAACTCGCCAGGCTGCCAAGTCGTCTTGATCGGATTTCAGTTACGGGAAGTAGCGGGACGTTCAAACCTTGATGCCTTTGGAATCAGCGGCCAGGGGAACGTCGGTTGGAGGGACGGAACCAGGAAGCATTCCTGGATTGCCTTGGTTGAGCTTCGGTAAATCTGATGATTCACCAGTAAGCCTCGTCGGCAAGTTGCGTAAGTTGCCGGGGGCTGCAATTTCATCTTATGGCCATCGCCGGCCACTTACTGTCGGAAGTCACTGAAACCCGTGTAGGAGTGGTCCTGCCCCCTGACGAGGCCGCCCGAGGCCCCAGAGACCGACTTGGCGGCGACAGCTAACGGGCGCTGGTCGGTGGATCGCAATCGTACCGACAGAATCGTCTGACGCCGGATTCGGAATCATCCGACAGTTCGCCAGGCCGGGGCTGTCTAAACTGGGATCGAAAGCTTCCTTCCCGTGACCGCAAGGAAATCGGGAAGCGCAGAACAATCGATCCGGAGGCATCCTTATGCAGTCCATTATCTTGTTTGGCCCCGGGCCGTCACCGGCGGCCGACAGCCCGACGTAACGGCCCATGAAGACCCGGCGCCGGCTCCTCTGGGTGCTGCCCTTGCTTCTGATTGCCACCTTGGTGGTCTGCGAGGCAAGCGGCTGGTTTTTTCTGCGGGGGCCGGCCGAAGCCGTCCTGACTTCCCGCCTGGGGCGCGAGGTGCACATCACCCCGCCTTTCCGGCTGCATTTTCGCAACACTATCCGCCTCGAAGTGGGCGCGCTGTGGATCGCCGTCCCGCCGGAATTTTCCGTGCCTCACCTGATTGACGCCGAAGGGCTCGGGCTGAGCCTGCGTTATGCCGACCTGCTGGCCTTGCGCCGGAATGACCAGCCGCTGCATCTGGCCACGCTGGCCGCCGAGCGGATCGACCTCCGGCTGATTCGCCTGGCGGATGGCCGGGCAAGCTGGCAGTTTGCCGAGGAGTCGCAGCGCCCGCCGCCGACGGTCAACCACCTGTTCATGCGAGTAGGTGAAATCGTTGTCCGCGACCCCATGCTGGCGGTCGATGTCAGCGCCAAGGCGGGGAGCCGGGAAGGCTCGCCGGCGACCTTTGCCGAAATCACCGGCCGGCTCAGGGAACGCCTCCTGCTGGCCAGCATCACCCTGCCCGCCGGCCTGCCCCATACGCTGCCGGGAGCGACCAGTGAACCGGTCGCCGTCGAAGGCCGGGTCGACTACGGCGGGCTGCAGCTGAACTTCTCCGGGACCGTCGGCGTGGACGAACTGCGCGGCACGGTGGCTATCAAAGGACCGTCCCTCGGCCTCCTCGGGCGGCTCTTCGACACGACACTGCCAACCACCGGCCCGTTCAGCCTGCAGGGCGAAGTGATCAAGAATTCGCCGATTTTGCAGATCACGGTCACCCGGGCCCGGGTCGGCACCAGCGATCTGGCCGGGGATTTCACCTACGACGCGCGGCCGCAACCGCCCCGTCTAGAGGGCGAATTGAGCGGCCGGAATTTCGTCCTCGCCGATCTGGCTCCGGCCTTAGGGACCCGCGATGCGGATGGCGACATCGTTCGCCCCGCGCCCGGCCGCACGCTGCCGGACCGGCGACTGGACCTGCCATCGTTGACGCGGCTGGACGCCGAGGTGGCCGTCAATCTCGACAAGGTCGACCTGGGTTCCGCCTTCCGCCAGCCGATTGCCCCGCTGCGGGCAAAGCTGACCCTGGCCGGTGGCAAGCTGACCCTGGCCGGCATCGATGCCAGCACCGCCCAGGGGCACCTGGCCGGCAGCCTGGCGATCGATGCCAGCCCCAGCCGGCCGGAGTGGCGCGCCGACCTTGGCTGGAACGGCGTCCGCCTCGATAACTGGCTGAAGGCCGCCAAGCCCGCCGCCGACGATATCCGCCATCAGGCCAGGGACCCTAACCCACCGCCGTGGTTCACCGGCAGCCTGCATGGCCGCACCCAACTCATCGGCCATGGCCGGTCCACGGCCGAACTGCTGGCCTCCCTCGACGGCCGGACGACCGTTTTCGTGCGCGACGGCACCGTTTCCCACCTGGCGCTCGAAGCCCTCGGGCTGGATATCGCCCAGAGCCTGGGTCTGCTGCTGCGAGGCGACGACCGGCAGGCCGTGGAATGCGCGGTCATCGACCTGCAAGTCCAAAACGGCCGCGTCAGCCCCCGCGTCGCCATGGTAGCGACGCCGGTCACGGTCGTACTGATCGACGGCAACATCGACTTTGCCCGGGAGCAACTGGACCTGCGGCTGACCGCCAAGCCCCAGAACGTCTCTCCGTTAACCCTGCGCTCGCCCTTCCGTATCCGCGGCTCCTTCGCCGTTCCCCAAGTCACCCCGGAAGGCACGCCCATCGCCGCCCGGGCAGCAGGCGCCCTGGGCCTTGCCCTGCTCAACCCGCTGGCCGCGATCCTGCCCTTTGTCGACCTGGGGGCGTGGGATACGACGTCATGCAGCCAGGCGCTGGCCGTAACGCATCTTCCGGAAGTCCGTCAATCGCCCCGGCCGCCGAGCCGCCCTGCCCCGGTGACGAAGATCGAATAAACCCTGGTTCCAACAATACCGACGCCCGCATGTTCCTCAGCATCGCCCTGGCGGCGGCTGGGCGCGGCGTAGAGGCCCTGCGACAGATCGACCTGGGCATGCGCCTCTGCCTCCACCCCTCTACCTTCAATTTCTGGGCCCATGAGGCGGCCCTGTTGGTCCTGGGGCGCGCGGCAAGTACGACATCATGTTATTCGACTACACCGCCCAGCAAGGCGGGGAGCTGGCAGTGCTGTATTGGTGGAGCCCCAGGCCAATCGAGGCGACAAATTGTCGAGCGTTGGCAAAATCATTCTTGTCGCCCTGAACAAACGACTTTTCGAACTGCGGCGAGATCAGTTTCGTGTCATTCCCAAAACTCGCCAGAAGTCGTTCAAGCCAACAAAAACTCTTAACAGGAAGACATCAATGAGACGTTTGGCCGGAGGAACTTTTCCTAGTTCAAATTGGTCATCGTTACAAGTGTCATGTCAAGGAATGTTCTTTGACATGACAACTCCTTGATATGGAGTAAGGAGGAATAGATAAGCGCACAAGTGCAGGACAAAATCGGTGAAATCACCGGGGATGAGCTGC
>CAYWNX010000183.1:0-5894 GCA_964459735.1 uncultured Dechloromonas sp.
CCATCAACGTCTGGCGTTCATCGGTCAGGCACCGGCAATGACCGTTGTTCCGTGAAACAAAGCCGGCTTGACACCCCAGACAGCAAGTCGTATATCTGCCCAACGACCTGTCGGCATAAGACAGGCGAATAGGCAAACGGGAGAGGCCGACCGGCCGGACGCCACCAAAGGGGATTGAATGATCAAGGGCGTATCCTTCAGGAAGCCTGGCTTTGCCAACAGCCTGGTGCTGCGCATCGGGCTGCTCATTCTGTTTTCCCTCGCCGCCTTCGCTTTCTCGCTTTATGCCCTGATCGGCCGACCGACCATCGAGCGTCTGGCGGACACCCAGATGCACCTGGCCGCCGAGCAACTGGAAGCGCGCTACAGCCGGCTCCTCAAATCCGTTGAAACGACGCTGCGCAGCAGCCAGGGCTGGGGCCTGAACGGCGACCTCGATCACGCCGAGCTCACCCGTTTCAACGAATTCTTTTTCCCCGTCATCGCCAATCATGACGAAATTTCCTCGGTGAATTTTGCCCATCAGTCGGGCCGGGAAATCCTGCTGCTGTTGAGCAAAGAGGGGCACTGGATCAATCGCCTGAGCAACCCGGCGGAATGGGGCAAGCAGAGCTACTGGATCACCTGGAACGCACGCCGGGAAATCGAAAGTGTCGAACAGCGCGAAATCGATTACGACGCCCGGCAACGACCCTGGTTCAAGGGCGCCATGGCCTTGCCCGATGCCCAAACCGTGCACTGGACCGAGCCTTATATCTTTTACACCGCGCAAGACCCCGGCATCACTGCAGCCATGCGCTGGAGCGCTGCCGATGGCTCGACTTACATCATCGGCCACGACGTCCGGCTGAGCAGCATTGCCGAATACACGACGCGACTGACGCTGGGCAGCCAGGGCAAGCTGGCCCTCTTCCTGAATGACGGCAAGATCATCGCGCCACCCCGCGACCCACGCTTCAGCACGGCGGCAGAGATCAACCAGGCGGTATTGAAAACTGCCGATGAACTCGATCTGCCGGAGCTCGCCGAAGGTTTTCGCCAATCGCGGGGCAATGCCAGGCCCGGCAACAAACTGCACGCCTTCAGCCGCCCGGATGGTCGCTGGCTGAGCCTCTTCCAGCCCATCCACAGCAACGGACACCAGGTCTGGCTCGGCGCCGTCGCACCGGAAAGCGATTTTGTCCCGGTCACCCGGCAGGATCTCTGGCTGCTCGCGCTGATCACCCTGGCCGCCCTCGCTCTCGGCATGACCGTGGCCATCCGTATCGCCCGGCGTTTCGGTGAACCGCTCGCCGCGCTCGCCAACGACAGCGAGCGCATCGGTCGGCTGGAACTTGATCAGCCGATCAGCACCACGGCCCACTGGCGCGAGGTCACCCAACTGGCGGCAACCCTGGAAGGTATGCGCCAGCACCTGTGCAGCGGCCGCCAGGCGCTTGAAGAAGCGAATGCCAAACTCGAAGAGAAAATTGCCACGCGTACGCTGGCGCTCCGCCAGAGCCAGGAAAGCCTGCAAAAACGGGAAGCCTTCTTCCGCGCCATTTTCGACAACGCCTCGGTCGGCATTCTCAGTCTCGGGCCAGACCACCGGCCAAAGCTGGTTAACCGGGCCTTCGCCAACTTCATCAATTACCCGATCGAAACCCTGCTCCGGCAACCGGATACGAGCGTTCTTCCGACTCCGGAACTGGCCCGGATGAAGGCCGCGCTGGATGAGATTGTCAGCGGCCAAAGCAAGGGACTGCGCAGCGAGTTTGAATTTTTCGACCAGCACGGCGCGATGCGCTGGGGCGACGTCCAAATTGCCGCCGTCCGCAAGGAAAACGGCGAGCTCGATTCGCTGCTCATCACTGTGCTCGACATTTCCGACCGCCGGGAAATCGAAGCCGAACTGATCCGTCAATTCACTTTCCTGCAAGCGCTGCTCGACACCATTCCCAACCCGATTTTCTACAAGGGCGCACATACCCGTTTCCTCGGCTGCAACCGCGCCTACGAAGCGTTTTTCGGTATCGCCCGGGGCTCCTTTATCGGCAAGCGGGTGCTCGACCTCGACTACCTGCCGGAAGAAATGCGTCAGGCCTACCAGGCCGAGGACGAACGGATCATCGCCGAAGGCAGCCGTCTGGTCCGGGAGGTGCCGATGCAGGCGGCCGATGGCAGCCTGCGCGATACGCTCTATTCGGTCAGTGGCTTCCGCTCGCCTGACGGCACACCGGGCGGCCTGATCGGCGTCATCGTAGACATTACCGCCCAGAAGGAAGCCGAGCACGAAGCCGAGCGGGCAAGAGCCGCCGCCGAATCGGCCAGCGCAGCCAAGGCCGACTTCCTCGCCAACATGAGCCACGAAATCCGCACGCCGATGAATGCCATCATCGGCATGACCCATCTCGCGCTGCAAACCGACCTGACGGCGCGGCAGAAAAACTACCTGAGCAAAGTCGACAACGCCGCCAAGGGACTGCTCGGCATCATCAACGACATTCTCGATCTGTCCAAAATCGAAGCCGGGATGATGCTCTTCGAGCGGATGCCGTTCAGCCTCGACGCGACGCTGCAGCAACTCGCTGACCTAAGCACGCTGAAGGCCCGGGAGCGCGGCCTGGAAATGCTCTTCGACATCGCCCCGGAAATTCCCGACCGCCTGATCGGCGACACCCTGCGCCTTGGCCAGGTGCTGCTCAACCTGGTCGGCAATGCGATCAAGTTCACCGAAACCGGCGACGTGACCGTCAGCATCCAGCTCGTCGGTCGTCACGAAAACGGCATCGAACTGTCATTCGAAGTCAGCGATACCGGCATCGGAATATCGCCCGAACAACAGGCACAACTGTTCACCGCCTTTACCCAGGCCGATAGCTCGACCACCCGCAAGTACGGCGGTACCGGCCTCGGCCTGTCGATCAGCAAACGCATCGTCGAGCAACTCGGCGGCAAGATCAGCGTCCACAGCCAGTCCGGCCACGGCAGCAAATTTTCCTTTTGCCTGCCCTTCGGCCTGCCCACGGACGAAGTCGAAGCTCCCCGTCGCATCGGCCTGCCGGACTCGCTGCGTACCCTGGTTGTCGATGACAACGCCGGGGCCCGCGAGATCTTCGCTCACCTCCTGCACAGTCTGGGCATGCCCTGCCAGCTGGCGGCCGACGGGCCACAGGCCCTCGCGGAACTGGCTAGTGCCGAGCAGGCCGGGCAGCCCTTCGGCCTGCTCATCATCGACTGGAAAATGCCGGGCATGGACGGCGTTGAACTGCTGGGCGCACTTCGCAGCAACATGAAGAGCGATGCCGAACCGGCAGTCATAATATGCACCGCCTACGATCAGGAAGAGCTCCTCAGCGCCCTCGGCGGGCAAAAAATCGGCGCCATTCTCGGCAAACCGGTGACGCCCTCATCGCTGTTCGACAGCATCATCGGTGCCCTTCACTGCGAGGCGGGCAGCGTCGGAGAACGACGGCTGTTGCCCACAGCCGGCAGCGACCGGTTTTCCGGCCAGCGGGTTCTGCTGGTCGAGGACAACGAAGTGAACCGGGAGCTGGCGGAGGAGATGCTTGCAATGCTGGGACTGAGCGTGGATCTCGCCGAAAATGGCCGGCAGGCGATCGAGCGAATCAAACAGAGCGCCTACGATCTGGTCCTGATGGATTGCCAGATGCCGGTGATGGATGGCTACGAGGCAACGCAGCTGATTCGCCACGAGTTGCAGATCAGTGACCTGCCGATCATCGCCATGACCGCCAATGTGCTGCCCCGCGACCGGGAGCGTTGCCTGAGCAGCGGCATGAATGATCACATTCCCAAACCGATCGACGTTGCCGTGCTCCAGGCAACGCTTGCCCACTGGCTGGGCAAGCAGCCGGCGGGTGCTGCGGCGCACCCGGCCAGTACGCCGGAAATCGACAGCACTGCGGCGCTGGCCCGCCTTGGCGGCAATCGCCAGATGTATGCCCGCTTGCTCGGACGTTTTCAGGAAAACCAGCGCGATGTCGTCGAACGTCTGCAGCGTGCCTGGCAGCAGGGGGATAGTGCGACCCTGATCCTCGCCGCCCATACCCTGCGCGGCCTGGCCGGCAACATCGGCGCCAACCGCCTGGCCGAGCTCGCCGGCGAGCTGGAAGAAAGTCTGAAGCCGGACCAAGCCCCGACCCCGGAGTGCATCGAGGCAATGATCGACCAACTCGCGCTCGTGCTCCAGCCCATCCTGGCCATGCCGCAAGATCCCGATGCCGCGCCGGAAACAGCAAACCTTGACAGGCCGGATGCCGAAACCCGACGCAAAGCCCTTTCTCGCCTGCAACAGCTTCTGGATAATGATGATGCGACGGCCGTCCGCTATTTCGATGAAATTTCGGGCTGGCTGGCCGAGCAGAGCGAACCCGCCGTGACCGAACAACTGGCGCGGCAGATCGGCCGCTATGAATTCGCCGAAGCCCTCGTCACCCTGCAGCAGCTGTACAGCAAACTGAATCACTGACCGGAGACCCAATGTCGAACCTGCTCCCCAAACAAAGTGTTCTGGTTGTCGACGACATCCCGGAAAACATCGATCTGCTGACTGAAGTGCTCTGCGCTGACTACCACGTTCGCGTCGCCACCTCCGGTGAACGAGCGCTGAAGATCATTTACTCGGACAAGCCGCCCGATCTGATCCTGCTCGACATCATGATGCCCGGCCTCAGTGGTTTTGAAATCTGCCGGCGGCTCAAGGCCAATCCGGATCGGCGGCAGATTCCGATCATTTTCGTCACGGCGATGACCAGCATCGAGGACGAGGAACGCGGCCTGGCGCTTGGCGCCGTCGATTACATCACCAAGCCGATCAGCCCGCCCATCGTCCGGGCGCGGGTGCGCACCCATCTCGCCCTCTACGACCAGTCACGCGAACTGGAGCGCATGGTGCGCCAGCGCACCCATGAACTGATCACCACCCGCCAGCAGATCATTCGCCGCCTCGGCCGCGCCGCCGAATTCAAGGACAATGAAACCGGCAACCATGTGCTGCGCATGAGCCACTACAGCCGGCTGATCGCCGAAGCCCACGGCCTCGGTACGGAAGCCGCCGATATCGTTTTCAACACGGCGCCGATGCACGATATCGGCAAGATCGGCATTCCCGATTCCATCCTGCTCAAACAGGGCAAGCTCAATGCCGACGAATGGAACATCATGCGTCAGCACCCGTTGATGGGGGCCGAGATCATCGGCAAGCACGACAACGAACTGCTCGAAACGGCCCGCATCATTTCGCTGTCGCATCATGAAAAATGGGATGGCAGCGGTTATCCGCACGGCCTGAAAGGCGAGGATATCCCGCTCGAAGGACGCATCGTCGCCCTGGCCGACGTCCTTGATGCCCTGCTCTCGAAGCGCCCGTACAAACCGGCTTTTTCGGTCGAGCACTCGCTAGAGCTGATGGCCGCCGAAAGCGGCCGCCATTTTGACCCGGCGCTGATGCAGGCCCTCAACAAAGCCTTGCCGGATATCCTCCGCATCAAGGAAATTTTCGCCGATGAATACGGTGCCCTGACCGATCTTGAATTCAAAATCAAGGAGGTTTTCAGCCATCAGGACAGCCCCGAGGGCTACCCCGGCGTACTGAGCAGCCCGAAGGATGCCGACTGACCGGCCAGCGTGATTTTTGGCTTTTTTTGCCGTTGACCGCAGCATTCGGGGCGCTCGCCCGAGCTGCGGCAATCCGGCTATTCCGGGGCCCGCGAATCGAGACTGAGCGTCACCGGGCCATCGTTGATCAGACTGATCTGCATATCGGCCCCGAACACCCCCGTCGGCACCGGTTTCGCCAGTTCGGCAGAAAGCTTTTCGACAAAGCGCTCAAACAGCGGCTGCGAAACATCACCCGGCGCCGCCCGGCTCCATGACGGCCGGTTGCCCTTCTT
>CAYWNX010000184.1:0-5893 GCA_964459735.1 uncultured Dechloromonas sp.
CCTCCGCGCGACATCTTCAGATGCCCGAGAACTCCTCGTCGAGCTCGCGGGCTCGCTTGGTAAACCATTCGCGGGCCTGCAGGCTCAGATGCTGCAGCAATCCTTCGGACCAGCCCCCGCGCACCTGGCTGTACTTGCCGCCGTCCGCCGCGAAACTTACCACGACCACCAATTCCCCGGTCGACAGTTTCTCGGCGTTCGCCTTGATGCAGGCCAGATCGGCCCGGTTGGCCTTTGCCCGCTTGGCCCGATCGTCGATCGCCTGCAATTCGTCGTCGGTCATTCTTGCCCCTCCACGTTGAGACATTGGCGGACCATCGCCGGCCACATTGCCTCGCATTTACTGCATGGATCGCCGGCCGAAATGCCGTGCTCGCATTCCCATCGCTCGTGGATCGTGAGGATCTGGGCCACCGAGACGGCGGCGGCACACCGCGCGCACAACTTAACGCACCGGCGCTGTTCGGCATTGCCCCGCAAAAACCGCTCGATCATGACGCCAGTGGCCTTGCCGTCATCGAACGGACCGTCACACGCGTCGCAGGTCCATTCCCTCGACGGGTCGACCGGCTCAGGATCGTCGTAGACGCAAAACTGCCTGCCGATCATGGCCATCCCTTTCCAAAAAAATGGTCCCGCCGTTCGCCCGCGAATTCCCTCTCGCCGGCGGGACCGCCGGGCGTCGTCGCACTGCGCCCGGTCGTCCTTGATTCGTCAGTTGATTTTTCGCCGGGAACTTTTCGCCGGTGGGGGCTCAGAGTCGCAGGCGAGTAGGAGGGCGTTCGCCTTTTGCACCGCGTCCGCGGCGATCGCCGCGTCGCTTTTGTCCGGCTCCATCAGCAGCATGCCGTAGACGACGAGGGCGGCATAATCGCGCTTCAGCCGCCGCAGCGTGTTCGAGACGCCGTCCGAGGCGACCTGGTCGAGGAGCTTTTCGATCTCCCCCTCGAACACTTTGTCCAGCTCCGCCGCCCGCTCGTGAATGCCCATTCGATCCTCCGTGTAATGACAATCCATTGACACCTAGGCGGGGCGGGGGACGATGCAAGGCTGATCGTCCGCCCGCCTCCGGCAGGGGAGAGCGACCGCATACGGCTCTCCCTCTTCGGTGGTTCGTTTACTTTTGTTGCTCGACGAGCGCTTCCGTGATGGCGATGTCGTAGACCTTGCCCGGTTCGAAAACCGGGAACACATTTTCGTTGGTCACGGAGAACTCGAACGTGCCGCTCGGGGTGTACTTGGAGAAATCCGCCTTGTCGGTCGCGGTCAGCCGCACCGTCCGGCTTGAGGGGAAACAGAGTACGGACTCGCATTTGAATCGGCAGAGAACAGGCATGCTTTACTCCTTTGCAAAGAACTCCTCAGTCACGTCAACGCGGAGGAACCGGAGAGACGTCGCTCCCCCGAAGGGGACCGGCTCTGTCGTTTCCGAAGAGAGCCGTCTCACAAACCCCGCTCTCCGGCCCCTCCGGGTTGACGTAAAAAGTTCTCGGGCACATTGACCGTGAACGAAAACGGCGACAATCTTCGCCTTCGGATCGACCGACTTGTGTCGTCGAAACGACGAATGAACGATTGGACTTCCAAGGGCCAATCGATTCTGGCCTCCGGCCATTGTTTGGGATGAAGGTAAACAAACGCGAAGGTTGTCATCACGTCGACGGTCAACTCGGGCTTCAGCAAGCGTTGGATCGCCAATGCCACCGGACACGCGCAACGTTCGAGCGGCTCGCCGTTGGCGATATCCTCGGCCGTCACCTGTACCCATAACTCGACGATCCTCGCGTCCATCACGCCTCCGATTCCGAAAGTGTTCGAAATGCCCGTCTCTCCGGGCTGTCACGCTTCCCGCACGCGTTACGGGTTTTCGGCACGCGTTCACCTTCGGCCGACTGCCATACGCCTCATTCGGGTCACTGAGCGTGACCGTCCCGCCCCGCCGGCTGGAGGGCGTAGAGATGACGCCTGTATGTCATTTGACGCATTGTTCGAGCGCCAGCACGATGCGAGCGCGCGTCACGGGATCGCTCTTGAGTCGATTCACGGTCGCCTCGATCTCGCCACCGAATCTCCGCACGAGCGTTTTCGCCAAGGATTGCTTGAGTTCGGCGATCAACAGGGCTCGAAATTCCTTGTCGGTGGCCATCGAATCAAACGCCGCGTCGACAAGTTCTTGTCCGACCGCCTTGACTCTCGATGAACCGAGCAATTCGTCGATCAGTTTCGCGTATTGCAGCTTCGCCTTGACGGCGTCGCGCAACCCCGTTTTCACGGCTTCGAGAAACAATTCTTCGGTGTCGACCAGCATGCTCCACTCCTCGTAAGTCGCCTCCCCCGCGAGCCGGCGGAAAGCCGAGATCCCCATCCGGCCTTCGCCGGGCTCGCGGGAGAATTCGTCACATCGCCGCCGGCTTCGGAGCGGAACCGTCGGGCCACACGACCCCGAAGCTGATCCGCGACGCGATCGCCTGCAGATTGCCGGTGTCGGTGTGCTCGTAGTGCTCTTGGGTTTCGAGGTTCGTGTGCCGAAGCTGGATCCGCACCTGTTCCCGAGTCAGGCCGAGCCGAGCCTTGCCGTTGGTGACGAACGAATGCCGTAGTGACAGGGACGTGGATCCCTCGATGCCGGCCCGGTGCCCCAGGGCCACGAGCATCGCCGTCGGTCGGTACTCGTTTTTGCCGCTCTCCAGGTCCCACGGCGTGTCCACCGTTTGTTTGGGGAAGAGCCACGCCCCCCCCGGGAAATATTCGTCGAGCACGTCGAGGTACGCCCGCAGGAGCGGGACCAGCTCGGCGGGGAGCCCCACCGGCGCCTCGGATTCGGGGGTCTTGGTCCGGTGATTGTTGCCGATCTCGATGACGCCGGCGGCGAAATCGACGTCGCGGCGCTTCAGCCATACCGCCTCGCCGGCGCGCATGCCGGTGTACGCCAGGACGGCGAGATAGGCCCGCAATTTATGGGCGCGGAAACGCCGGCGCCAGGCGAGCTCGGCCGCCTGGTCGAGTTTGGGGTTCCGTCTCGGCACGCCGGCGAAAGACAGCCAGATCGAATCGGCCGCCCGCACCTCGTCGTTCGCCGCCTCGAGGAGTCGACGGGTGTCTTCGAGAGACAAGTGCTTGTCGGTCCGGTCGCGGGGGCGTTTGAGTTTCCGCGGAATGAAGCCGTGGAGGCGGAACGGATTCACCGCCAGCACGCGAGCCCGCCGCAGCCGCGTACAAATTGCGCGGATCGTCTGCAGCATGGTTTTGACCGACCAGGGGGACCGGCCTTTTTCGAAATATTTGATGAGCGTGGCGACCGACCGCGCCGAGAAATCGGCGGGGCGCGGCGCGAATTGCGACATGAGGCGGATCGCCTGCCGGACCTTCCACCAGGTCTTCCGGGGGTTGGTCAGGTACAGATCCTCGAAAAACATCTCAACCTCTTGCCAATTGCAATCTTTGGTCAGTTGCACGGGCGCTAACTCCTCGGTGGCCTCGGTGTAAGAGACCGAGGCCACCTGCAAACCGGTACAGGTGGTCGAAACCCTCCGTTATGCCATCCCCTTCCGTGCGTTCGGAGCGCCGATACGCGACGCGCCGACGAGCGCTCGCCGACGGCCCGGAATTGCTTCCGTGCCGCGAAGCGGAATTGTGTCCCAGAATGTCCAATGGGGTTTGCCGGCCTCGGTCGTGACCCAGATCTCGACCCAGGCAGCCGCCAGCCGGCGCCGATCCGCAGGAGCGAAGTCGCTGAGCAATTTTGCCGCGCGCTGTTCGCACAAGTATCCCGTATCGGCAAAGCAGATTAAGAATTCGTTAGGTTCGGGTTCGCGCGATTCTCGCGATCGGCAAAACCGCGCCATCGCGCGAAACGTCTGCCGGACGCGAGGCCGGAGCGATGACGCCATCGGCGTGCGCGATACTCCACTTCCGCAGCGCTCGAGGCGCGCGGCAACATCGGCTTGGATCATGTTCGGTGATCCTTGATCAAACGTGTGCGGCGTTGAGGCTGCTAGGCCCGCTCGTCGCGAAAATTTTGGTGGCCGCTGGTCTCGCGTGGTCAGACGCGAGTAGCGACGGAGAGCATGTTTACGCGGGACAGGGCGATCGTCAAGACGAGTTTTTTGGAAAAAGTGAACGGGGCGAGCAGGTGACTAGTCCGCTCGCCCCGTTCCAAGTTCGTCGACGTCTAGCAGAGGAATAGCCCCGCTGATCAAGGAAAACGTGGCCATTCCAACCGTGACGAACGTAGCCTAGGGATCACGGTGGAGGCCGGCCAGCGTTTGGCAAAAAGAAGCGGCGCCCCGCAAAAGTCTCTAGGCATACACCCGACTGGATTCGAACCAGTAACCTTCGGTTCCGTAGACCGAAGGCCCCTAAAAACCGCTGAAAAAACCGGGATAGTGACAAGTGACGTCTCCGTGTCACTTCTTCTTCCGGAACTCCCACGGCGGGACCGGATCGGAGCGCGACCAGAGTCCGATTTTTTTTTCGCGGGCCTCGGTTTCGAGGCGCGCGAGGGTGGGATCTTTTGAGAATTGTTTGTAGTGCCAGGCGAGTCCGCGGCGGACCATTTCGGCGTTCACGTCGGCCCGGTCGGCGGTGACGATTCCGAGCGTTCGGCCGTACCGATCGGTGCCGGAAATTCTCACGGAAATTTTTTTGCCGAAGGTCAGTTCCGCGAGCGCCTGCCTCGCCTCGTTGCCGAACGGCTGCTTCTTTTCGGGGGCGTCGATCCCCTCCAGCCGGACTTTCACCTGCCGCTTGTCCGCCGTGAGCAGGGTGAGCGTATCGCCGTCGGCGATCGCCACGCACTTGCCGGCAAGTGTTTCCGTGGTCGATGTTTGCGGCATTGGGCCGGCCAAAAGGCAAATCAAGGCGAAGGCAGTCATGGTTGCTCCTCTTCATCGGGGTACACGGGCTCCCAGCCTGGGCAGTTCTGGCACTCCGCCAGCCGGGTCGTCGGGTCGTAAGCCGATATTATCGGGTGCTCGCAGCGGTAGAGCCAGCGATTGGGGCAATTGCACGGCTCGCCGTGGTCCGTGCGGTCGATGGGCTGCGAGGACCGGTGAAAGCATTCGCCACGCGGCTTCATGGTCTCGATGGTTTCGCCGCATATTTGCCGCAATGTTGGGGTTAATCTCTCCAACGTTGGCGGCACGTTGCCGATCCATTCGCGATGGCATTGGTCGCAGACGGATGGTGCGACAGCGATAGTCGCGCCGCCTCGAATATCTCCGGCAAGAGTGCAAATGAAATGGCTTGCGCGCGGCGTCTGAAATGGGCACGTCATATCTCTGCCACCGTAATTGTGCCACCGAATGCGGGCGAAAAATTCTCAAGGTTAGGCCACGATGAATTGAGGTTATCTTTCGGAGTGTCGACGCAAATTTCGGTCAACATGCTGCAGCTGATGCCAGGCGGACATGCATCCGCGACGGTGTTCCCTTGTAAGATCGCGTAACCAGACAAGTCGTCGGTGTTGAACGTATGGGAACGGGTATTGCTCGGTGCGCAAATTCCTCCGCCACTATTGGAGAAGGTTGGTCCTAATGTCCACCCGTCAACCTCGACGGCACCGACCATCGGAAGATCGACTGTTCCGTTGAAAAGCGATTGATCTGCACAACCAAGACCTGAACCGCCAAACCCCGAAAACGTTAGGCGAATCGAAATCGATCCGATCAGACCGGTGCCGAGAATCATACGCGGTGTCGACCACACGTGCGCCAACAAGTACGACGGGCAACACCCCAGGTTGTTCGTCACGATTCGGAATCGTTGTCCGAGAGGTAACACGCCGTCATAATCGACTTCAAGGAAAAGCGTCCCCAATCTCTCAATCTTCAAATTCTTGTTGATCCACGTGTTCGTTCCTGGGGTGCGGTCGACTTGCATCGTCACTTCGATA
>CAYWNX010000185.1:0-5889 GCA_964459735.1 uncultured Dechloromonas sp.
CGTTACAACTATGGCGGCACCTTCGAAGTTTTCCCGCAATGATTCGGCCAGTTGTCTGCTCCGGGTTTTGCGACCTGGATGGGGCTGATCTTAGTCCGGTTATCTGAAGGTGGTCTGGACGCTGGAGCCTGCCCGCTGGTTGGCGGCAGGTTTGTTGAGTCTGGCCTACGCCGGTTTGTGTACGTGGTTTTGTCGTCAGGCTTACCGCCGTTCGCAAGTGTTGGCCGATCAGGGGGCAAGGGCGGCACAAGTCTGGACGGTGGTTTATGCTAGCCAGACGGGTGTCGGCGAAGCGCTGGCCCGGCAGACTGTTCACGCGCTTGAGCGGGTGGCGGCAAGGGTGCGCTGTTGCTCATTGAATCAGCTGGATGGCGAGCAACTGGCGGCCGGTGGCCGCTTCCTGTTCGTCGTCAGTACGGCGGGTGAGGGTGTTGCACCGGACAATGGGGCGCACTTTGAAGAAGTCGTATTGAGCGGGGAGTGGGATCTGAGACAGGTCGATTTCGGCTTGCTGGCCCTGGGTGATCGTGATTACGCCAATTTCTGCGGTTTCGGCCACCGTCTTGAGGCCTGGCTGCTCGACCATGGCGCGCGCCGCTGTTTCGAGAGTATCGACGTTCACCGTTGTGATCCGCAGGCATTGGCCAGTTGGCAAAACCGCTTGGGCGAACTGGCCGGGGCCGATGAATTCAACAACCCGCTCGACATGGATTTTTTGCCCTGGCGGCTGGTTGACCGCAGACTTTTGAATCCTGGCAGCCTGGGGGGCGAGGTTTATCATCTGGCATTTCAGGTGGTCGGCCAGGCGCAGCCGGTGTGGTCTTCGGGTGATCTGGCCCAGGTTGTGTTGCCTGATGAGCCGGATTGTCCACGCGATTATTCGATTGCATCTTTGCCTGATGAGGCGGGTTTGCAGTTGCTGGTACGTTTGCGTCGGCACGATGATGGTTCGCTGGGCCGGGCGTCGGGATGGCTGACGCAGGGTCTGGCGCTGGGAGGAGAAATCGCTGTGCGGGTGCGCCCGCATTTGCCATTCCGCCTCAATGCCAATCGGGAACGGCCGCTGATCTGCATTGGCAATGGTGTCGGGCTGGCGGGGCTGCGCGGTCATCTGGCTACCCGGATCGCCGCCGGGCTGTCGGATAACTGGCTACTGTTTGGCGAACGCAGTCGGGCCTGCGATTTTCATTATCAAGGCGAGTTGGAAAGCTGGCTGGCAGCGGGCCATATCAAACGCCTCGACACTGTTTTTTCGCGAGATGGCGAAGGTCTTGGCTACGTTCAGGAGGTGCTGGGCGCCAATGCGGCGCTCTTCCGGGTATGGGTCGAGCAGGGCGCTGCCGTGTACGTCTGCGGCAGTCGCCAAGGAATGGGTGAGGGCGTGGATAGTGTAATTCGCGACATTCTGGGTGTCGCCGGCTATCAGCGTCTGCTGGTCGACGGGCGTTATTGCCGGGATGTTTTCTGAACTGGCTGGATACATGAATTAACATCTGGTTACCAATTGTTGCAATTGCGGATGAGAATGATTATCATATCAAGTCTTACAACGTAGCCAGCCAATCTGCGCTTGCCGACTTAACCCGGCTTCAGTGGAACGCCAGCCAAATCCCGTTAAAACATTAAAGGAATGGCTAATGGCGCATATTCGCAGTCGCAAGCACACGCACGCTTCCCATCTATTGGCACTGGTTGCCGCCGCTTTGCCTGCAGTTGGCAATGCTCAGGAAAAAGAAACCGCGCTGCCGGCAATGACCGTCAAGGCCAACGCGGACGTGCCTTACAAGGCCGATAAGGCGGCCAATCCGAAATTCACCCAGCCCTTGCTGGATACTGCCCAGACGGTGCAGGTCATCAAGAAGGAACTCCTGCTGGAACAGGGCGCTGCCTCGCTGATGGATGCCTTGCGCAACACCCCGGGGATCACCATGCAGTTGGGTGAAAACGGCAATACCTCGGCCGGCGATACCTTCCAGATGCGCGGTTTTTCAACGCAGAGCGCCACCTTCGTGGACGGTATTCGCGATCTGGGCGCCATCTCGCGCGACGTCTTCAATCTGGAGCAGATTGAAGTCGTCAAGGGTCCGGCCGGCGCCGACATCGGTCGTGGCGCGGCTTCCGGTTACATCAATCTGATTTCCAAACTGCCTGGGCGGGACAACGTCAATAACGCCTCCGTTGCGTTTGGTTCCGCCAACAAGAAACGCCTGTCCGCCGACCTGAACCAGAAAATCGGTGATACGGCGGCGGTCAGCCTCAATGTCATGGCGCAGGACGGTGGCGTCGATGGTCGTGATCATGTCGAGAACAAGGCTTATGCGATCGCCCCGGCCTTTGCGATTGGTCTGGGCACGCCGACCCGCTTATATTTCTATTCGCAGCACGTGCGTCAGGATAACGTGCCGGATGGCGGAATTCCCAGTGTCGGCATGGAGGGGTTTTATAACGCCAATGCCAACCTGATGGCCGGCGACAAGGTTGACCGGGAAAACTACTACGGCAGCAAGAGCGACTACGAGAAGGTCGATGCCGACATGGTGACCGCCAAGGTCGAGCATGACCTGGGCAATGGCACGACGATTCGCAATACCTTCCGTTATGGCAAGACGACGATGGATCGCGTCATGACCGGAGTCAATACTCTTGCAGCACCCAGCGCTGACCCGGCGACCTGGACGGTCAGCCGCTCGCGCCAGCGGACCGATCAGGAAAACGAAGTTCTCGCCAACCAGACCAATCTGACGACGGAGTTTGCGACCGGTTTCGTCAAGCACTCCCTGTCGGCCGGTTTCGAGTTGATGTATGAACGACAAAAGACACGGAGCTTCGGTACGACAGCACAGAAGATCAACGGTGTCAGCTATGCCGCCGTCAGTTCGCCGGCAGCCAATCTCTACCACCCGAACGCCAGCGATAACCTGGGCACGCCCTATGCGACAGGGGCCTACGTCGATGGCAATACCGTAACGGCCGCGCTCTACGCCTTTGATTCGCTCAAGCTCAATGAGAGCTGGGTGCTGAATGGCGGTGCCCGTTTCGAGCGCTACAACACCTCGACCGATGGCCGCACGCTGGTGACCAGCAGCAATACCGCGCTCTATCCGGGCTATTCGGCAGGTCAGTTGGCACCGGACCGCCTGGATATTTCGGACAACCTGTTCAGCTGGAAGGTTGGTGCAGTTTATAAACCGGCGGCCAACGGCAGTATCTACGCTGCCTACGCCAATTCGCTGACGCCGCCGGGCGGCGCCAATTTTGCGCTGTCTGCTTCGGCCTCAAATGCCAACAATCCGGCCCTCGATCCCCAGGAAACTACCAACATCGAACTCGGTACAAAATGGGATCTGCTGGAAAAGCGCCTCAACCTGACGGCAGCAATCTACCGGACCGAGAACGACAAGCAGGTGTCCTACAACGCAGTGGACGGCACTTACTCGCAATTCGGCAAGACCCGGGTGGAAGGTATCGAACTGGCGGCAGTCGGCCAATTGACCAACTTCTGGCAGGTTTCGGCCGGGGTTGCCAAGATGAAGACCAAGGCGCTGGACAACTTCAGTTTCAGCACCACCAACGGCGTTTCGGAATCCTCCGGCGTGCGTTGGTCGCCGGATCTGACCGCGAGCTTGTGGACCTCCTACACGCTGGCTGACTTCACGCTCGGAGGGGGCGTGCGCTACACATCGGAACAGAAGCGGGTAGTGACCGAAGGCAGCGATCTGTCGACCCAGAACATGCCAGAGATCCCGTCTTCGTTCGTTACCGACCTGATGGCGGCCTACAAGTTGAGCAAAAACGTCAATTTGCGCTTGAACGTCTACAACCTGTTCGACAAGGAATACATCAGCAGCCTGAACAACAGCGGCGCCCGTGTCACGCTCGGCATGCCACGCTCGGCAATGATGAGCGCCAATTTCCTGTTTTAAACAGGCGCGTTGCTAACCAACAATCCGGCTCGGTCGCGCTGGCGCAATGCAAGACCCAGAGCGCCGGCCGGCCACGGTCAACACTGAATTTTTGGAAAAATTGAAATGAACAATGCAATGGGTCGTCGCCGCTTTTTGCTCTCCCTCGGCGCTTTGGGCATCCTGCCGAAAGCCGGGCTGGCCTTGGCGCCGGACAGCGACACGGTGCCAATCACGCTGATCGGTGCCGCCTGGCGCGGTCCGAATGTCGGCGATACGCACTACGCCGGCGTGCTGGCGGCGGACTGGAACCGCAAGAAACTGGAAATCCGCTACGCCGTCGCCCTGCCGACCCGCCCGCACGGCCTGGCGCCCGAAGCCGACGGCGGACTAATGGTCAACGGCGTGCGCCCCGGCACCTGGCTGCTGCGCTGTGACGGTAGCGGCAAGGTGATGCAGCAAGTCAATGTCGAAGCGGAAGCCTCGGCCGCACGGCTGAGCGGCCACGTCATCGCGGCGCGCAGCGGCGACGTGATCTACAGCACGGAAATCGACTACGAGAGCGGCCGCGGCAAGATCGGCGTGCGTGACCGCGCCACGCTGCGCAAGCTCGACGAATGGGACAGCGGCGGCCTCGAACCGCATCAGGTTTTGCTCGATGAGTCGGGTCACCTGATCGTCGCCAACGGCGGCGTGCCGCGCACGCTCGCCGACAAGTAGTACGACCTGCACCGCATGGATTCCTCGCTGGTCCGGCTCGATCGCCAGAACGGCCGCCTGCTGCGCCAGTGGAAGCTGGACGACCCGCGCCTCAGTCAGCGCCATATCGCCTGGAGCCATTCGCCGACGACAGGCAAGACTTATCTCGGCGTCGCCATGCAGGCCGAGCACGACGATCCGGCGCTGCGTAACGCAGCGCCGATTCTGGCGGTGCTCGATGGCGACGAGTTGCGGACGCCGAGTCGGGCCAACGACGGCCATGGCTACGCCGGCGATATTGCCGCCGCCCACGATGGCGGTTTTGCCCTGTCCAGTAACAAGGCCGGGCTTGCCCAGTTGTGGCAGCCCGGCGCGCCGGACAAGCTGAGCTCGATCGTCGAGTTGCAGGAGGCTTATGCGCTGGCCGACAGCCCTGGCGGCGGCGTGCTGGTGTCGACTGCTATTGGACTGGTCCGCTGGCACCCGACGGCGCCGCCGGCGTTCCTCGCCTGGCCCAAGCCGATGGCGCTGGACAACCATTGGGTGCTGATGGGACAGGCGTGAGCGCAACCACGCCCTCACGTCGGTCGGAAGCCCATTCTTTAAACCAATCCCCTGAACCGAAATGATCCCTAAATTCATCACCGCAATTTCCGCCTTCTACCACATCGTGGCCACCGTCGCGGCCATGATGGCCATTTTCCAGTTTGCCCGCATTCTGCGCGGCGAGGAAAACAACCATCCGCTGTGGCGGCACATATTCGATTGGGCCGAAGCCCATTTGTGGATTTCGGGCGTCATGCTGCTCGCTGTCGGCATCTACGTGACCGGGCTTGAGGAATATCTGGGCAATCCAAAGCTGTGGACCAAAGTAAGCTTGGTTACGCTGTGGGCAGCCAACTCGCTGTGCATCAAAAAAACCATCCGGACCGCCTCGCCGGCGCTGCGCAACCTGATGTTCGGGACCTCTGCCGCCTGCCTTTTCTACGGCACATTCCTCGGCGTCGCCAAGCCGCTGGCTTATGGCGTTCTGCCTTTCCAGTATTTTCTGGCCGGCTTTGTGTTGACCATCGCCCTCGGCACCTACGGCGCCTCCCGCTTGCTCGGTTCGTACTGTTATGCCCGCTCCGGAGCCGCCGCTTGACCTGTGCCGTACCCGGTTACGGGGCAGGGGTTTGTGAAATTGTAAAAGTAGTAAATTGATGTAACTGCGAAGAAAAATACGAAGCGTTTGCATTAAGATTTTTGCCGCTCAAGCTCCCAAACAGTTACAACAAAATGACAACTC
>CAYWNX010000186.1:0-1044 GCA_964459735.1 uncultured Dechloromonas sp.
CGCAGCGATGGCGCAGAGCCTGAAGAAAGCTTTGCAGGATGCGCTGAAGCAGCTTTCCGGGCTATCCACTGAAGAACTCCTGGCGACGCGTTACGAGCGGCTGATGAGCTATGGCCGCTTCAAGGAACAAGCCGCCAGTTGATCTGCCGGGCCGGGTCGGCGATTTTCTCGCTACCCGCCTGGCGCCGGATGACCGGCTCTGTGTGGGGCTTTCCGGCGGTTGCGATTCGGTAGTCCTGCTCGACCTCTTGAGTCGGCTTGGTTTTGTTGACCGTTTGTCCGTCATCCATGTTCATCACGGACTGTCACCCAACGCCGATCACTGGGCCGGTTTTTGCGCCGACTATTGCCGTGATCTGGGTGTTCCACTAAATATTCAGCATGTTGCGGTCGACCGCAAAAATGGGCTTGGTTTGGAAGCAGCAGCCCGCCAGGCACGTTATGCCGCCTTTGCCGAATGCGCTGCCGACTGCCTGCTGCTGGCCCAGCATCGTGGCGATCAAGCCGAGACCGTGCTCTTCAATCTGTTCCGCGGTACCGGCGTGACAGGTGCTGCTGCCATGCCGGCCGAGCGCCGCTTCGGCGCATTGCGTCTGCTGCGCCCCTTGCTGGATGTCTCACGCGTCGAAATCGAGGCTTACGCTTCAGCAAATCATCTGGCCTGGGTTGATGACGAAAGCAATACCGATCTTTCGCTCACCCGCAATTATCTGCGTCATGAGGCACTGACCGCATTAACGCAGCGCTTTCCGGCTGCCGAGCTTACTCTTTCCCAAGCCGCTGCCAATTTTTCCGAGGCTTCCGGCTTGCTTGACGAACTGGCCAAGCTGGATTGGCACCAGGCCGCTGACGGCGACACGGCGCGCTTGTCGGTCCTGCGCGAACTTTCGCTGCCCCGTCTGAAGAATCTGCTGCGCTACCGTTTGCGCCAACTCGGCTGGCGGGTTCCCGTTGCCACAAGGCTCGACGAGTTTGCCCACCAGTTACAAACCGCGGGTCCGGACCGCCATCCCGAACTGATCTTGCCGGAAGGCAAAATGCGTT
>CAYWNX010000186.1:1054-5861 GCA_964459735.1 uncultured Dechloromonas sp.
GTTGTGCTGGCTTCCGTAAAAATAACAATCTGTTATACCAAGCGCTTTCCGCTGTGATTAGGCTTCAGTTACAATCCAAAGATTACTTTTTACGTGAACAGGCCATGATTACCGGATCCATTGTCGCCATCGTCACACCCATGCACGAGGATGGCAGCCTCGATTTGAACTCCCTGCGCAACCTGATTGACTTTCACGTTCGCGAAGGAACCGACGGCATCGTTATCGTCGGCACTACCGGCGAATCACCGACCGTGAATGTCGATGAGCATTGCGAGTTGATCCGCATCACGGTTGACCACGCCGCCGGCCGCATTCCGGTGATCGCCGGTACCGGCGCCAACTCAACCGCTGAAGCCATCGAACTCACCGAGTTTGCCAAGAAGTCAGGGGCCGACATGGCACTGTCGGTGGTTCCTTATTACAACAAGCCGACCCAGGAAGGTCTCTATCGTCACTTCAAGGCGATTGCCGAGGCTGTCGAACTGCCTGTTCTGCTCTACAACGTTCCGGGTCGCACCGTGGCCGACATGGCCAACGATACGATCCTGCGTCTGGCTCAGGTGCCCGGTATCGTCGGTGTCAAGGATGCTACCGGCAATCTTGATCGAGCCTGCGACCTGATCGCCCGGGCGCCGAAAGATTTCGCCCTGTATAGCGGCGATGACATGACCTGTGTCGCCTCAATCATGCTCGGCTTCCACGGCAATATTTCGGTGACCGCCAACGTTGCCCCGCGCTTGATGCACGAAATGTGCGTTGCCGCCGGTGCCGGTGATGTCGCCAAGGCACGCGAAATTCATTTCAAGCTGCTCGGCCTGCATCGCGACCTGTTCTGCGAAGCCAATCCAATTCCAGTCAAGTGGGCTGTACAAAAGCTGGGCCTGATGCCCGGCGGTATTCGCCTGCCCCTGACCCCCCTGTCTGAAACCAACGAAGCGCGCGTGCTGACTGCGATGCGCCAGGCTGGCTTGGCCGCCTGACGGAGTAATAAAAAACATGAATCGTCGGCTTTCCGGCCTTACGCTCTCCCTGCTTGCCATCGCATTGGCTGGCTGTGGCATCCTTCCCGACTCCCGCAAGATCGAATACAAGTCAGCAGGCAAGACGGCCCCAACGCTTGAAGTACCTCCTGACCTTACCCAACTCTCGCGTGACGACCGCTTTCTTGTGCCAGATGCTGTCGGCAAGGGCAGTGCGACCTACTCGGCCTACAGTGCAGATCGCACACCGCAGGCGCAGGTGCAGAATTCGACAGTGCTGCCGCAAGTTGACAAGGTTCGCGTCGAGCGTTCCGGCAATCAGCGCTGGTTGGTTGTCGCCGCTCCTCCCGATAAGCTTTGGGATACCGTCAAGGATTTCTGGCAGGAGACGGGCTTCATTATCAATGTGGAGCGTCCCGATGCTGGCGTGATGGAAACCGATTGGGCCGAGAACCGGGCCAAGATCGGGGATGACATCATCCGTAACACCATCGGCAAGCTCCTTGATTCACTCTATTCGACCGGTGAGCGCGACAAATACCGGACTCGTTTCGAGCCGGGTGCTGAGCCGGGCACGACCGACGTTTTTATCAGTCATCGCGGCATGGAAGAGGTCTATACCTCCTCGGCCAAGGACGATACCCGCTGGCAGCCTCGGCCGCCGGATCCGGAACTCGAAGCTGAAATGCTGCGTCGCCTGATGGTTCGCATGGGCTCTGACGAGAAGCGTGCCGAAGCTTCGGTTGCCTCGGCCAAGGCTGAACCGCGTGCCAAACTCGCCAAGTCGGATGACGGTGCGGGTACGCTTGAAGTTTACGAACGCTTTGACCGCGCCTGGCGTCGAGTCGGACTGGCGCTCGATCGTGTCGGCTTCACGGTTGAGGACCGTGACCGTTCACGCGGTCTGTACTTCGTGCGCTATGTCGATCCTGAGTTGGACAACACCAAAAAAGATGATGGCTGGGTTTCCAAGCTGGCCTTCTGGAAAGGCTCTGAACCACCGGCCAGTTCGAAGGTTCAGTATCGTATCTACGTCAGTGATGCCGGCGCGAAGAGCACAGTAAAGGTGCTCTCCAGCGAAGGTGGTACCGACAAGTCAGATACCGCCAAGCGGATTCTCAGCCTGCTTTTGCAGCAGTTGCAGTAATCTGTTTCAGCCTCGCTCTCGGCGTGGTAGCGCAGGCAATGCGCTGCATGTCGGCAGTGGGGCAATTTAATATGTTTTTCTGACGCTACCTGCCTTTTTGGCGTGCTGACCAAGGTTGGCAAAATTGCGCTACAGGTTTGTGATATTTCGTTACTTGGTGATAGCTGGGTGCTGGAATGCAAACATGGCACGAAGTTGTTTGCAGCGTCCCCTTTCCCGTTTCGCTCGAATAACGAATTGCCGGGTGCGGCGGGTGTCTGAAACATCTTCCCGCGGTGCAGTGTCTGGTCGCCGCTCACCCTGGTGCTTTTGGTAAAAACTCTGTTGAATCAGTTTTGAAGTAACAATAAAAAACGGGGCCGAAGCCCCGTTTTTTATAAGCTTGAAGAATTACTTCTTCATTTCTTCAGCAGGCTTGGCGGCTTCAGCAGGAGCAGCGGCCGGTGCCGGAGCGGCTTCAGCCGGCTTGGCAGCATCAGCAGGAGCAGCGGCCGGTGCCGGAGCGGCTTCAGCCGGCTTAGCGGCTTCAGGAGCCGGAGCAGCAGCCGGGGCCGGAGCGGCAACCGGAGCTGGGGCTTCTTTTTTGCCGCAAGCGGTCAGGGCAACAGCAAGCAGGGCGGCAACGAGGAGTGACTTGTTCATGGGGATTTCCTTATCGATAAAAGAGGGCATGGGCCAATAAAATTTAGAGATCAGGAGTGACCTAATCGAAACAGAATTATAACAATAAATTGAATTGACTTGCGTAGATTTGCTGCACTGCGGCATGGTGACTGGGTATCAAAGTCCCAGTATGGTGGTGCTGACCGGTTCGCCGCCAGCCGAGAGTAGTTCTGAAAAACGGTTTAAATAGGGCTTCAGTTCGTCAGTTTCGTCGATCAGCAATTTGCTGCGCGGCATCTCTCTCTCGAAGCGTATCAGCGCGTGTTTGTCATCAATGATCAGCATGTTGTCGCGCAGATGTGCCAAATCTGGCGGACTTTGCTGCGCAGTTGCCAGGTGGCTGAATTCAGTCAGTAATTTGATCAAGAGCGGGGAGCGGTTGCGTAACGGGTCGACATTGCGGACGACTATCTGCAGGCTTTCCTTGAGTCCAGACTGCAGAACACGTTGTAGTTGAGGCAGGCGCTGGGCAGAATCCAGCTTGAGTTGGCCCAGATCCTCATCGTAAATGCAGATTTTTCGGCAAGCCATACTTAATAGGCGGTCAATTGCCGTCTGGTACTCTCCCCAGGAGGTAAGCAGTTCGCGAGCCATAGCAATCAGTGTAGCCGATTGTTAAAATTTGCGCTTTTTCGGAGTTGACCGTGGCAATCGGGATCATCGAGTCGCTGGATCATGAGGCGAGAGGAATTACTCGTCTGGAGGGAAAGGCGGTTTTCGTTGACGGCGCTTTGCCCGGTGAAACCGTTGAATATGCCAGTTTTCGCCGCAAGTCGAAATACGAACTGGCGCATCTGGTTCGCGTCCTGAAGCCTTCCAGCGCGCGTCTTCAACCGCGCTGCCCATATTTCGGGGTCTGTGGCGGCTGCAGCATGCAGCACATGGATCCCGCCGCACAGATGGCGGCCAAGCAACGGGTGCTGGAGGATAGTCTTTGGCATATTGGCCGCGTTCGTCCGGAGCAAATGTTGCCGCCGACTCAAGGCGCCCCCTGGGGCTACCGTCATCGGGCCCGTCTTGCCGTGCGCAAGTTGCCCGATAACGGAGGTATGTTGATTGGGTTTCACGAATGGCGCAGCAGCTACATTGCCGACATGAAGACGTGTGAGATTCTGCCTCCCCACATCTCGGCGCTGCTCATGCCGATGCGGGAGTTATTCGGTGCACTATCGATTGCCGAACGTCTGCCGCAGGTTGAGATTGCCGTCGGCGAGCAATGTACGGCGCTGTTGCTGCGCATTCTCGAGCCGTTGAAGCCAAATGACGAGCATCTGCTGCGCAGTTTTGCCGACCGCCACAATGTTGTCTTTTATCTGCAAGCCAAGGGGCCGGATTCGGTCTATCGCTTTTACCCGCTGCCCGGTCCACGTTTGTCCTACACGCTGCCCGAGTTTGATCTCGAGTTCGATTTTCGGCCGACTGATTTCACCCAGGTAAACCACGCGGTGAATCGTGTGCTGGTCCGGCGCGCCTTGCGCTTGCTCGATCCGCAGCCGGGCGAGCGGATTGCCGACATGTTCAGCGGTTTGGGTAACTTTACGCTGCCGATTGCCCGCTCGGGCGCCACGGTGATCGGGGTGGAGGGCAGCGAAGGGCTGGTTCTGCGCGGGCGCGAGAGTGCTGCTGCGAACGGTTTGGCCGGGAGCGTCGAATTCGCGGTGGCCAATCTGTTCGAATGTACTGAAGACTCGCTGGCGGAGCTTGGCAGGTTCGACAAGATGCTGATCGATCCGCCGCGGGAAGGGGCAATTGAACTGGTCAATGCACTCGGTGCGGAATCGCCAAGCCGTATCGTCTATGTTTCCTGCAACCCGGCAACGCTGGCCCGGGATGCGGCGGTTCTTGTGTCAGCGAAAGGCTACCGCTTTGTCGCAGCGGCTGCGGTCAATATGTTCCCGCATACCTCGCACGTTGAATCAATCGCCGTTTTCGAGCGGCCATGAAAAAGGGCGGCCATGGCCCTAGCCGTTCTCGTAAAGAGTTGCTAAGGCCTGCCGGGTTGGCCCACAATACG
>CAYWNX010000187.1:0-5860 GCA_964459735.1 uncultured Dechloromonas sp.
GTGGCGCTGCTCTTGGCGCAGGCTCTGCTGACGGCTGATCCACCGGCTGCGACGCCGGCCGCGGAAGATCCGGCGATCAATCCTTACAAAGCCAAGCCCGGCCTAAGCAGCACGCAGTTGGTCGAATACGTGCTGAAAATGCTGCCCAAAGGCACGCACGATTACGCCAAGTTCATCAAGCCTTCGGAACTGGCGCGCTGGGCCAAGATGGCCGGGCTGGAACCGGAAGAACTGATCGGCATGAGCTACAACCCGCTCAACCAGCAATACACGCTGGGCCCGGACACCAAAGTCAATTACCTGATGCGCGCCATTCGGCATGTTTGAGGCAGTTCTCTTCGACCTTGACGGCACACTGGCCGATACTGCGCCCGACCTGGGCGGTGCGACCAACATTTTGCTGCAGGAAGAAGGTCGACCGCAGCAAGCGCTGGAAACACTGCGCCCTTACACCTCACAAGGCGTTCGCGGCCTGCTCAAGGCCGGTTTCGGCATCGACAAAACCCACCCGGATTACGGGCGACTGTCAGTTCGTTTTCTCGAAATTTATGCAGCACGGCTGTGCGAAGCCAGCCAGCTTTTTGCCGGTATTCCGGAACTGCTGGATGAACTGGAAAACATGGGCCTGCAATGGGGCATCGTCACCAACAAGCGGATGCGTTTTACCGATCCACTGGTCGAGTTGCTGGCCCTCACCCCGCGCACCCATTGCGTGGTGAGTGGCGATACGACAGCGGAGACGAAGCCTTCGCCGTTACCGATTCTGCATGCCTGCCAACTGCTGCGCTGCACGCCGGAGCGCGCGCTTTATGTTGGCGACGACCGGCGCGACATTCAAGCCGGGCGTGCCGCCGGCTGTCAGACAGTGGCGGTTTCCTACGGCTACATCGGTGACAGCGGCCCGGTTTCAACCTGGGGAGCTGATCTGATCATCGATCACCCGGCCGAACTGGCGGCGTTTCTGGCTAGCCGAGTTGGGCTGAAATAAGCAGATTGCGGGGCGTCAGCTGGCGTTCGCAAAAGCTGCCCAGTTCCACCACATAACCCCGGTTTTTAAGATACACCGCAAGATCAAGCGCCAGCCAGACTTCCAGCGCCCGACGGAAGGCGTGGCGCACGATCGACAGGCGCATGACTTCTCGCTGCCGTCGCCAGCCAACGGCCTCAAACTCGCTGACCACACCAGTGCCTGGAGGCGGCAGCCCTTCCCGTCCGGCCATCAAGGCCAAGAACTCAGAAAACCCGCCGCGAAACCAGGCGGCTGGAACGGGCTTGAAGTTTCGGTACTCTCCCGCCGAGTTAGCGCGCCGATAAGCGTCAAAACCCAGCTTCCAGGCCATTTCCTTGTCGCGCTGGACGGTTAGCCGTGCGGAGGCAGTGACCGTTTCGGTGACGGCCAGACGAACATCGTCCCGGGTCAGTTTCGTCGTCAAATTACCGGACAAGGCTTGATAGGTGCTTGCCACACCCCGGTAGTAGCAACAGGGCGCCACATCGAAGCGCGCCACACCAACAGCGATGCCATGCTCGATCAATCGCCGGTGCAGATCGCCACAGGCATGCAGGGCGACGGCGTGCTGCCCGCGTTTCGGCCAGTCGACTGCGGTCAACGCGTTAATATTGAGAAATTCGTGACTCAGCCGTTGACGATTGGCCAGCGCCGAACCATCGGCACATAAGGCAGGGTTGATTTCCAGCGTATGAACCGGCACCTGCCACTGCAAGGCAAGCAAACGGCCGAGATGCCCCTTGCCGCCACACCAGTCGATAACCGAAGCAGCACTACATTGGCTGACGCTGGCAAAAGCTTCGATCTGCTGCTGCTTGCGCCCGGGAATCTCCCACGCCCAGGACGAACGCTGCGCTACTAGCGCCCGGCTCGGCCGCCGTGGCAGTTCGGCAAGGGCAGCGATTTCCGCTACTGCCGGTACATGGCGGGCAAGCAGGGCCAGCGCAGCTGATCCGTCATCGTTCAGATGAGCGACCTCGATGTCTGCCAGATTAAGTAGCTCGTCGGCTAATTCCGGCCTGCTTAGACACCAGGGCAAACGGACTTCGCGAAATGGCTGCGGGTGCCAGAGATCGTGAAAAACCGGCAGCAAAGCATTCAGTTGCTGCTGGCGTTCCTCTAGCCTCACTTCACCGCAGCCCGTCGCTCACGGCGGCGATAGCCAATGATGGCCGGGATGATGGCAAGGAGCACGACCAGCGCACCCAAGCCGATCGGCCACAAAACCGGACGATTCCAGGCACGCCGGGCTGTTGCACGCTCCTCGGCATCGATCCTTTGGTACTTGAGAATATTGTTGCCGACATCGTTCGGCTTGCGGTTCTTCAGCCAGCGATGTCCCAGCGTATAGCTTTTGGGATGCAGGCCAAACACCCAGGGGGCATCGTGGTGCAGGAGGCGATTCATCTGCCGGATGATGGACAGCCGCTCCGGCGTGTTTTCCATATTTTTCATCCGCAGGAACAGTCGGTCGAATTCCGGATTGGCATAGTTGGAGGCGTTTTCGCCACTCTTGGCGACTTTGCTCTCATTGCCATCGAGCAAAAAGAAAAAGTTCTCCGGGTCCGGGTAATCGGCATTCCAGCCGAGGTAGTAAAGCTGCACGTTGCCCTTGCGGATCTTGTCCTGAAAACGGTTGAAATCGGTCGACCGCACTACCAGCTGAATGTCTATCTTGGCAAACTGCCGGGTCAGCCAGTCAAGCCGGGACTTCTCGCCCATGCCGCCACTCGTCGTATCGAGATTGACGACCAGCGGCTCGCCGGTTTTAGCGTCGCGGCCATTGGCATAGCCAGCCTCGGCCATGAGCTTTTTGGCGGCCTCAATCGGCTTGCGTTTCGGCTTGCCATCGACCCAGTCGTAAACCACGCTATCGATCCCCTGCTCGCCGTCTTCATAACCAAAAATCCCCGGCGGCAGTGGCCCCTGCGCTGCAATGCCCCGACCGTTGGAGAAAATCGAGATGTATTCCTCCTGATCGATGGCAATCGAAATTGCCTGCCGAAGTCGGGTCGACCGCAGCGATAGGCCGCCGACCACCGGATCGAGCATATTGAAGCCCATATAGAACGTGGAGGTCTTGACCGAAGTCAGCAAGCGAATGCCCTTGTCGTGCATTTCGTCGGTTAGCCCGACATCGCCACCAACATTGACCCGCACCGCCTGATCGAAGCTATCCGAAGAAATTCCAGAAGCATCAAAGTAGCCCTGCAGGAACTTGTTCCAGTAGGGAATCGACTCCTTCTCGCGGGTAAAAATCGCCTGATCAATAAATGGCAGCGGCTTGCCACAATCAGTGAGTAACCCGGCTTCGCGGTCGCCGGCTTCACCCTCGCAGGGGTAAGTCTGGCCATGGAAATTCGGATTACGCGACAGCACCATCCGGCGATTCGGATCGTTTTCGGAAAGCATGTACGGCCCGGTTCCAACCGGCCACCAGTCCAGCGTCAGGTTTTTGGCCGCCATGCCGGGCTGGGCAAAAAAGCGATCGACTTCACGCGGCACGGGCGCAAAAAACGGCATAGCCAACCAGTAAAGGAATTGCGGATATTTGCCTTTCAGCCGAATCCGCCAAGTATGACTATCCAGTTTCTCGATACCGCTGAGCGGGTATTGATCGAGATCCAACCACTCATCCGCTGGCAGATCCCTGGCTGCCTTGCCCAGCGCTTCGCCGAGCGCTTTCAGGCCAATGATCTTGTCCGCCATCATGCCGAAAATTGGCGAATGCAGCCGCGGATGCGCCAGGCGCTTGAGCTGGTAAATGTAGTCATCGGCCGTCAACTCGCGGCTGCCGATTTGCGGAAAATCAGCGATTGTCTGGCGCCCATCGGTCACATTCTTGCCGATATAAAGCGGTTGACCGTGAGTGTCCTGCGCAAAAGCCGGGTGCGGCTGGAAGCGGATCCCTGGCTTCAGTTTGAGTTCGTAAACACTCTCAGTAATCTGCTCAACTGACGCATCGGCCGGCAATTCGCGACCATCAGTTGCATAAAAACGGGGCACCGGCACTTGTATCAATGTTGAGGCAATCAGCTCATACGGGCGCTTCAAATAGTGATACTGCAGTGGCGGCTCATAGACCTGGGCGGTAAACGCAATCTCGTCCTCGGTATAGGACTGAGCTGGATCGAGATGCTTTGGACGGTCGGTGAACGCCGTGTAAAGAATGTTTCGGCCGGCATCGGCCACTGGATAGGGATCGTTCCAGGACTGACCGCAACCAGCCAGCGCACTCAACAAGGCAACACCGAGGCAAATTTTTCGCATGGGTGGAAGTTTAGCAAATGACGGCTTGACCGCCGCGCCGCGATTTGCCCACAATGACTAAAATTCAACGCAGAGGCAGCCCCATGCTCGATACGCAAATCCCCAACTTCTCGATGCCCGCCACCAGCGGCCAGACCTTCAGCCTCGCCGTCCAGGCCGGCAAAATCGTCGTGCTCTACTTTTACCCCAAAGACAGCACACCGGGCTGCACCACGGAAAGCCAGCAATTCCGTGACCTGCACGATCAGTTTGCTGCGGTCGACGCGGTAATTCTCGGTATTTCCCGCGACAGCCTGAAATCGCACGAGAACTTCAAAGCCAAGCAGAGCTTGCCATTTGAACTGGGCTCGGACGCCGACGAAGCCGTATGTAATCTCTTCTCTGTCATGAAAATGAAAAACATGTATGGCAAACAGGTGCGAGGCGTGGAGCGCAGCACCTTTGTCATCGACCGCAACGGCGTGCTGCGCCGTGAATGGCGCGGGGTGAAGGTACCCGGTCACGCTCAGGAAGTTCTGGATTTCGTTAAAACTCTCTAAACCTCAACCAAAGGCCCATTCCATGCCGCGCAAGCCCGCAGCCACCAAGAAGCCCGCCGTTACCAAACTGTTCGTCCTCGACACCAACGTGCTGATGCACGACCCAAGCAGCCTTTTCCGCTTCGAGGAACACGACATCTTCCTGCCCATCATGACGCTGGAAGAGCTCGACAACAACAAGAAGGGCATGTCTGAAATTGCCCGAAATGCCCGCCAAACCTCACGCATGCTGGATGAAATGCTGGCCGCCAATGGCGACGATATCGATGAAGGGATCGATCTCTATACACCTTCCAGCAAGCTTGCCAGTGGTCGCCTCTACCTGCAGACCGAAGCAATCAGCAGCGAACTGCCGCAAGGCCTGCCGACCTCCAAGGTCGATAACCAGATCCTCTCGGTAGTCATCCATCTTCAGAAAAAATTCCCGAAACGCCCGGTCATTCTGGTGTCGAAAGACATCAACATGCGCATCAAGTCGCGTGCTCTCAATCTGCTGGCCGAAGACTACTTCAACGACAAGGTGCTGGAGGATACCGACATCCTCTATACCGGTACCCGTGCCTTGCCCAACAACTTCTGGGACAAACACAGCAAGGGCATGGAGTCTTGGAAAAAGGAGGCCAAGACCCTCTACAAGGTGAACGGCCCCCTCTGCCCACAACTGCTGGTCAATGAGTTCCTCTGGCTGGAAAATGACGGCTTCACGGCCATTGTCAAGGAAGCCGCCGGCAAGACCGCCGTACTGGAAACCCTGATCGACTACGCCAACCCGAAAAATGCAGTCTGGGGAATCACGGCACGCAACCGCGAGCAAAATTTTGCCATGAACTTGCTGATGAATCCGGATATCGACTTCGTCACCCTGCTCGGCCAGGCCGGCACCGGCAAAACACTGCTGACACTGGCCGCCGGACTGACCCAGGTGCTGGAAGGCAAGCAGTTTGCCGAAATCATCATGACCCGTGCCACCGTGCCGGTGGGCGAAGATATCGGCTTCCTGCCCGGCACCGAAGAGGAAAAGATGGCACCGTGGATGGGGGCC